>JALZOC010000682.1 GCA_030857365.1 Acidobacteriota bacterium | reverse complement strand
TTCGAGCGCGAGTGTTCGATCCAGCGGCGGCATCAGAAAGTGATCGAGGAGAGCCCCTCGCCGGCGCTCACCCCGGACCTGCGTGCCGCGATGTGCAGTGCGGCCATCGCCGCGGCGCGTGCTGCCGGATATCGCAATGCCGGGACGATCGAGTTCCTGCTCGAGGAAACGGGGGACGACGCCCGGTTCTACTTCCTCGAGATGAACACGCGGCTGCAGGTGGAGCATCCGGTCACGGAGGCGGTGACTGGAGTCGACCTCGTTCGCGCACAGCTGACCGTGGCGGCGGGAGGCGTGCTGCCGTGGACGCAGGCAGAGCTGTCGCAGCGTGGCCACGCCATCGAGGTGCGTGTGTACGCCGAAGATCCGTCGAGCGGCTTCCTGCCGCAGGCAGGTTCGCTCCTGCTGTACCGAGAGCCGCAGGGTCCGGGGGTTCGGATCGACTCCGGTGTGCGCGAAGGCGGCATCATCGGCGTGAACTACGACCCGCTGCTCGCCAAGCTCACCGTGCTGGCCGAGACGCGGCCTGCCGCCATCGCGCGCGCGCTCGCCGCCCTGCGCGACTTTCCGGTGCTCGGGATCCGCACGAACATTCCGTTCCTCGGCAGGGTTCTGGACCATCCGGGGTTCCGGGAAGCCCGGCTGCATACGGGCTTCATCGAGGAGCACCTCGATTCGCTTCTCCGCGCGAGCGATCCACCACTCGAGGCTGTCGCTGCCGCGGCGGCGGGCGGCGGCAGGGCGCGGCCCGCCTTCGACGTCCCGCGCTCGCCGCAGCCGGATCCATGGTCGACGCTCAACGGGTGGGGCCGCTGATCGTGGCTGAACGCACGGTGATTCTGCGCGCGGAAGCGGAGGCGTACCGCGTGAGCGTGGACGAGGCGGGGGGCGTGACGATCAACGATCACCCGGCGATCGCCACACGCCGTGCGGGCGCCGGTGAGGTTCGCGTAGGACCGGGGACGGGACGACGCGCCTGGGTCGCCGCATCCGGTGACGCGCGCTGGGTGTTCCTCGATGGCGAGGTGTACGAGCTCGAAGTGCAGAGGGCCGGGCGCCGTTCCGCGGCTTCGGCCAGCCTCGCCTCGCTCTCCGCGCCGATGCCGGCCAGCGTGGTTCGTGTGGACGGCGCGCCGGGCGATCGCGTCCGAAAAGGAGATACCCTCATCATTCTCGAGGCGATGAAGATGGAACTGCCCGTCCGCGCGCCCGCCGACGGCGTGGTCAAGTCCGTTCACTGCAAGGCGGGAGACCTGGTCAAGCCCGGGACTCCGCTCATCGAGCTGGAGTGAATCCGCCGCGGCCGGCCGCAGAGCACCCTATGCCTCTCCCCACGCACGTCGCTGTCGTCGAAGTCGGGCCGCGGGACGGCCTCCAGAACGAAGCGGCCGAGATTTCGACACCGGACAAGATCGCCTTCGTCGACAGGCTGTCCGCCGCCGGCCTCGGTGCAATTGAAGTGTCCGCCTTCGTGAGCGCGAAATGGGTGCCCCGCCTGTCGGATGCGTCAGAGGTGTTCGCCGGGATATCCAGACGCCCCGGGGTGCGGTACGCGGCGCTCGTGCCCAACATCGCGGGGCTGGAGCGGGCAGTGGCCGCCGGTGTCACCGAAGTGGCGATCTTTGCGGCCGCTTCCGAAGGGTTCAGCCGGAGGAACATCAATCAGTCCATTGACGACTCCCTCCACACGTACCGCGGCGTCTGTGCGCGCGCGCTGGACTCGGGCATGCGGGTGCGCGGGTATGTATCGACGGCGTTCGGCTGTCCGTTCGACGGGCCCGTGCCGCCCGCCGCCGTCGCCCGCGTGGCCGCCGCGCTGGCGGACATGGGTGCGTTCGAAGTATCGATCGGCGACACGATCGGGATTGCGCACCCCGGTCAGGTGCCCGCGGTCGTCCAGGCCGTCACCAGCCGGGTGCCGATCGACCGCGTTGCGCTGCACTTCCACGACACGCGAGGGACCGCGCTGGCCAACGTGCTGACCGCACTGCAGCTCGGCATCACGACCTTCGACGCCTCGGCGGGCGGACTCGGGGGGTGCCCGTACGCGCCGGGCGCCACCGGGAATCTGGCGACCGAGGACCTTGTCTACATGCTGGACGGGCTGGGGATCGACACCGGCGTCAACCTCGCCGCCCTTGTCGAGGCGTCAGCGTTCGTCGAGTCGCGCCTCGATCACCCGCTCCCCTCCCGGTACTATCAGGCGGTCAGGCGTCGTACGTAGGGCGGAGCGTCAGCTCCGCCTGGACGGACGTCGCCGCTCCGCCATCCACGCATCGAGGTCCTCATTGCTCCAGCAGTTGATCACACGGTCCGGAGGAATCAACGCCAGCCGCGCATGGGCGACGGCATACTCGCTGAACCGGAGCTCGCCCGTCGAGTGTGCGTCGCTGTCGAGCGCGAAGATGCAGCCCGCTGCCAGCGCGCGGCCGGCGAGCTCGAAGTCGAGGTCCTGCCGGTGCCAGTTGCCGTCGAGCTCCACCGCCACGCGCCGCTTCGCGGCCTCCTCGAATACGCGATCCCAGTCGGCTGTCACCCCTGGCCGCGTGTTGAACATCCGCCCCCGCGGGTGCCCGAGAATCGTGACCCCCCGCGTCCGGACCGCGCCGAGCATG
>JALZOC010000681.1 GCA_030857365.1 Acidobacteriota bacterium | reverse complement strand
GTACATGATCGGGGTGTACGGCAGGTCGTCCACGACCACCCAGTTCAGCGCTGTCCGTACTATTATTGTCGAGGCAGCAGACCGTGCCCGGATCACGATCGACGTTCCCCGCGCAGCGGCCAGTGTCTCGGGGCCGCTGACCGTGAGCGGGTGGGCGCTGGACCCGCAAGCAACCGGGCAGACGGGCGTAGACGGTGTGGACGTCTGGGCGTTCGCCGCGGGTGGCACGGAAGCCGTCTTCGTCGGCGCTGCGTTCTACGGACAGGACCGCCCCGACGTCGCGGCCGCCTTCGGGCCGCAATTCCGATTCTCGGGGTTTCACCTGATTACGTCCCATCTCTGGGCCGGGCGCTACACGCTTGCGGCCTACCCGCACTACACGGGCACACGTCGATACGGCACGCCCGCGATCGCGCCCGTGCAGGTGGATCCTGGCCCGATGGTCTGGGTGGACCGCCCCGTGGGCAGCACCACGATCGCGCAGCCGTTCACGATCAGCGGCTGGGCGCTCGATCGACGAGCGTCCACCGGTGCCGGCGTCGATCAGGTGCTCGTGTACGCGAACAGGCTGCCGGACGGGCCAGGGGCACCCGCTTTCGAATTTCTGGGAGTCGCCGCGTCGGGCATGCCTCGACCGGATGTGGCCGCTGCACTGGGGGCGCAGTTTGTGAATTGCGGCTTTGAATTGCCCGTCTCAGGCTTGCAACCGGGGTTCTATCGAATTGGCGTCTACGGGCGGACCCCGAATCCCGCCCCCGGGACCTTCCCGTACTTCGAGACATGGACCGGCATCATCGAAGTGCGCTAATCATCGCTCCTGGATCCGCCAGGGAACGATCGTGAGCTGCCGCTTCCAATGTACCGCGCCAGCGCCTCGTGCCACGGGGGCATCCCGATACCGGCCCGCCACAGCTTCTCGTTGGACAAGGCACAGTACTTCGGCCGGCGAGCGCGCATTGGCACCGAATCAGCGCTCACCCGCTCGAGTAGCGTCTCGCGGCCCAGGAGCCGGGCAGCCTCCTCCGCAATGGCGTCCCACGTCGTCACCCCGCTGTTGACGCAGTGATAGACGCCGTACGGCGCGCGAGTCTCGACCATGCGCATCGTGGCGGCTGCCACGTCCTCCACGTAACTGGGAGTAACCGTCCGGTCCGCGAACACGCGCACGACCTCGTCGCGGCGAATGCCGTCGAGAATGCGATCGATGCTGCTCTTGGCCCGCTCGCCGCCAAACAGGCTCTCCACGCGCAGCACGTAATGCGCCGGCGCATCCGCCGCGAACCACTCACCCAGCAGTTTGGAGAGGCCGTAATTGCTCGCCGGGTTCGGCGCATCCACTTCGGAGTAGGGCGCGTCCGCGCTGCCGTCGAACACGAAATCCGTGCCGTAGTGAACGAGGATGGCGCCGCAATCGCGGGCCGCTCCCGCAAGCGCGAGCACGCCGAACGCATTGGCCGCGAGCGCCTCGGACGGATCATCCTCCGCCTGATCCACGGCATTGTAGGCGGAGCAGTTCACGACCACATCCGGCAACACCGCAGTCATCACGCGCGACACGTCGGCCTCGACGACAATGTCGAGGTCCTGTCGTGTCAGCGCCGTCACCGACGCCGACGCGCTGAATCGCCGGACGATCGCGCGCCCAAGTTGGCCGGCAGCCCCGGTGACGAGCACCCGCATCACGCGGCGAGCGCGTCGCCCAGCGCGGCGACGACCGCTTCCTGCTGTCCCGCCGTGAGCTCCGCATAGATCGGCAGCGCCAGCGTGCTCGCGGCCGCCGCCTCCGCGTGCGGGAAATCGCCCCGCCCGTGCCCGAGCGACGCGAAGCACGCCTGCAGGTGAAACGGCACGGGATAGTAGACCTCCGTGCCGATCCCGCGGTCCGTCATGCACGCCCGCACACGGTCACGGTCCGGGACGCGGACGACATACTGATTGAAGACGTGGCCGTACCCGGCCGGCGTCGCGGGAAGAGACACGACGCCCGCCAGCCCCGCGGCGGCGAAGAGCGCGTCGTATCGCGCGGCATTCTCGCGCCGCATGGCGGTCCATCGCGAAAGATGCGGCAGCTTCACCCGCAGCACCGCGGCCTGGAGCGCGTCCATCCGGAAATTGCCGCCGATGCGGGTGTGGATGTACTTCGGCTCTGCGCCGTGGTTGCGCAGCAGCCGGATTTCCTGCGCGAGCCGTGAATCGCCCGTCGTGACGAGCCCGGCATCCCCGAACGCGCCGAGATTCTTACTTGGAAAGAACGAGAGGCAGCCCGCGGCGCCCATCGAGCCGGCGGGCCTCCCCTTGTACGTCGCGCCAATGGCCTGGCAGGCATCCTCGACGACAGGAACCCCGGCGGCCGAGGCCGCCGCAAGGATCGGATCCATGTCGGCACAGAGCCCGTAGAGGTGCACCGGGACGATCGCACGGGTCCGCGGGGTGAGCGCAGCCTTCACGGCCCCGGGGTCGAGATTGTTCGTGACAGGATCGATGTCGACGAGCACGGGAATGGCGCCGACCCGCACGATGCACCCCGCGGTGGCGAAAAACGAATAGGTGCTCGTGATGACTTCGTCGCCAGGTCCGATGCCGAGCGCCATGAGCACGGCAAGCAGCGCGTCCGTCCCCGACGAGA
>JALZOC010000680.1 GCA_030857365.1 Acidobacteriota bacterium | reverse complement strand
TCGAGCGCTTTGGTCTGCGCTTCCCCGGTGGGCCCATCTAGCAGCTAACTGAGCCGCGGGGGGACGTGTGTGCAAGACGGCACATCGGTATTCGGCCGGCACGATCGGATGAAAGGAGCCCTGTCACGCTGTTGCCCAAACCGGTCGACATGTGCGACCTCGTCACAGCAGTCAACCGCGCGTTATACGGGCGCAAAGATAAGGGCGTCTAGTGACTTCCGGTCGGGCTTTCAGACCTTGCGCGTAATCTTGCCGGCGAATGACTGGGCCACGATCGTGCCGCCCCGCACGACGAGCGTGTCCGTGCCCAACTCGTACATGTTGTCGGCCGTCTCGGCAGTCCATAGAACGTAGGCGTAGTCGCCCTCGACGAGTCGTGCGCCGCGAGCCAGTCGAACAACCGGCCGAGTGTCCCGCGCAAGTGGTTATAACTACGCGGCGCGTGGCGGGGACGCGAGACGAGGAAGGCGTCCACGACGTCGGGCGTGATCCCGCTGAGCGTCGTGATCGGCTGCGCGACCAGAAATCGATCGAACAGCCGCAAGGACAACTCCTCTACGCGGAAGAGGCAGCCGAGCGCGCGTTTGTGGGCCAGGAACGCGTGAATCCCCGGTGCCAGCGGGCTGTGGAAACCAGTCCATGAGGATTTCATATGACCTCCTCCTTGTCGCCGCACGCCACCTCGCGCAGCGTCTCGACCGCGACCTTGCTGTAGATCTCCGTCGAGGACGGACTGCGGTGCCCGACGTAATCCCCGATGGGCTTAAGCGGCCACCCCGCATCAACGAGGCGCTGGACGCAGGTGTGTCGCAATGTATGCGAGCCTGGACGCGGGACGACAATCCCTGCCTGCCGGAGGTAGTGGGCGGCGCGACAGGACACGGCCGAATGGGTGATCGGCTCGCACGGCGCGAGCGTGCGAAAGAAGATCCGGCGGGAGGACGTCGAGGGCCGGCCCGTTTTCAGGTACGCCAGGATCGCCTGGCCCACGAGCGGCGAACGCCGTCGAGTGCCCGCCTTGCGCTCCGGTACCCGTAATCGGTCATGACGCCAGTCCACATCATCCAGCGTGAGCGCCGCGACCTCCCGTGCCCGAAGACCGTAGGTCACCAGGAGCAGCAGCATCGCGTCATCACGACGACCCACGACCGTCCGCCGATCGACCGTGTCGAGCATGCGGCGCACCTCGTCCCAGGTGATCGACCGCGGGATCGTCGCCAATCGGTACACGGGTGGCGCTTCGACGATGCCGCTCAGATCGCGCGCGAGGAGGCCCTGCCGATGCAGATACCGCAGAAACACTCGGACGATGCCACATCGATCGCGCACACGCGTCCGGTGCAGCCCGCGACTCCGATCGGTGAAGAATCCGCTCACGACCACGGGGGACAGGGCCCGGAGGTCCTCCAGCCCAATCCCGCGCAAATAGGCTTCGAACTGGCGCAGGTGGTGGGCATACTGAACGACGGTCTCCTCGCGCAGTCCACGCTCACCACGCAAGTACGCGAAGAACCCTGGCACGCCCTCTGCGAATGGCTCGTGGAGGTCCCGATGACGCGTGTGGCCAACAAATCCCGGCACCACCAATCGGAGCATCTGCTCGATGGGCCAGCGGATCTCCTGCGTCAAGCGTGGCCGCGGAGCCCCAGGAGCGCGCCGGTGATCCGGTCGAGCGATCCGGTCCCTGACGAATGCATCGACGTGCGCCGGGAGATCTTCGTAACGCGTGGCGCCTCGCGCCTGCGCGAACGCCCCGAAGTGCATCTGAATCGGCACTTACCGTGCGAGATTCCTGGCTGCGTGACCACGCTCAATCAGCCAGGCCGCGCAATGCTCGATCGCGGGGCCAAGCCATGAGGCACTAATCCGATCGACAGTCTGTTGGCGGGTGAAGTAGCGCTCAGCATGACAACCTCCTTGCGCCATCGGCGCTCGGTAATCATCAGACGAAAGAGCCCCCCTCGTTATGTGGCGGTGATCCAGCGGGAAGGACGCCCCGCTCGAGGGCCGCCGAGATCGCCGCCACATATCAAACGCGGGCACAGAAGCCGGACAATTTGAAGAGCGGCGTGACGACCGCGAACTACTACGAACCCGAGATCAACCGGACCTACACCGACCTCGCCACCCACTATGGCGCCATCGTGCTGCCCGCGCGCGCGGCGCATCCCCAGGACAAACCCAAGGTCGAAGTCAGCGTGCAAATCGCGCAGCGGTGGATTCTCGCGGTCTTACGCCATCGGACCTTCTTCAACGCCGCTATTCACACCTGCCTGGACGGGGTCAATGCTCGACCGATGCAAATCGTGGGCGTCAGCCGGCGGGCGCTCTTCGAGCAGCTTGATCGGCCGGCGCTGCGCCCGCTGCCGGCCAGCCGCTACGAGCTGGCGACGTGGAAGCCGTGTCGCGTGAACATCGACTATCACGTCGAGGTCGACCACAACTGGTACAGCGTGCCGTATCAGCTCGTGCACGCCCGTGTCGAGGCCCGCGCCACGGCGACGACGGTCGAAGTCTTCTTAACCGGCCAGCGGGTGGCGTCGCACGCGCGCCGCCCCGGCCGCGGGCGGTTCGCGACGGACGTGGCGCACATGCCGCGAGCGCATCGCGCGCACGCGGAGTGGACGCC
>JALZOC010000679.1 GCA_030857365.1 Acidobacteriota bacterium | reverse complement strand
CGCCCGCTCAATGATGGCTTTCTTGAAGCGGCGGACGGTCGCGTCGAGCTCCGCGGGCGTCAGCGGCCCTTGGCGCACAAATTGATCCAGAATCTCGGCAGAGATGGGCGCCAACGTCTCAGACGAACGAACTTTCGCTTTTCGGGGCATGTACACTCCATGTTATGCCCCACACACAAAATTCCTGACAGGCTCCAGCCTGGAGTTGGGGATGCCTTCTTCAAGTGGCTGTGGGACAACCAAGCGAACGAAGGTCACTGCCGACGCGTCGAGATCACGTCGATTCATCCAGACCAACGCGGTTTCCTGGAGTTCCCCGATGATCCCCGGCTGGCCACCTTCGATGCTTCGGACCGAAAGTTCGTGGCCGTCTCAGTGGCTGCTGGGTCGCAGCCGACAATCGTAAACGCCTCGGATACCGATTGGTGGAATGCCCGAGTCGTGCTCTCTGAACATGGAGTGAATGTCGAATTTCTCTGTCCGGAGTTGATGGACGCTCTCTGAGCGGAAGAACGTCGCTGTCAGGCTACGGTTGACCACAGCTGCAAGTACCGCTGGTTGCACGCCCCCGCAACCATCTGCAATTCGAGGTGGCCGGTATCCGGCGACCTCTTTGCGTTTGTGGCGGCCGTCAGCATCGCCCACAAATTCCGCTCCAATTCGGTTCGTAGCCGTGGCTCGCCCTCGCGAATCCTCGTCAGCGCGCAAAGGCGGCTGGCCCGTGGTCGGAGTCAGGACGATGGCGTCATCGGAACTGATTCCGTCGGCGCCCACTCGCCCCTTCGTCAGACCGGCGACGACCCTCAGAACGTGCAGGCCGGATTGCCGGGGGCATCGATTCGCCGCTTCGCTCCAGCAGGAAGCGACTGGACCGTGATCGTGCGCGCGTCGACCGCTCCCTCGTTCCGGATCACGTGCACATGTTCTCCCCCTTCGTCCACGAACGTCATCCCGACGGTGTAGACCTTCGGCGAGCAAGTCGGATCGTCGCCTTCATAGGCGGTGACGGTCCCCGCCGTGACGGTGATCAGGCTGTGGCCGGGATGGGTGTGCCACCCGGATGTGCCGCCGGCGATCCACACGTTGCTCTGCACGTACAGGTCGGAATCCCCCTTCGTTTTCTGGGTGGAGTGCCACACCTGCTTCTTCGAATTGGCAGGGTCCGGGTCGTCCCACACGAGCTTGTTCATGACGTCGAACTCCGCCAGCCGCCCGATCGCGAGCGACGTCGACGTGAACCCCGACGACGGTGTCGCCATGACGTCCCCGACGTATGCGGCCGCCCCGGCACACACCCCGCCCACCACCGACATCAACTTTCGTCGCATTTCCATCTCCTTGTTTGCATCTGCTCCAATCCGGAGCCGGCACCCACAATCGGCCAGCCGACAGCGCGATGCAAACCGTAAAGGGCGGCGCACCCGGCAATTGGCCGTTCTGCCACGGAATACCGTCGATTGCCGCTGTCTCCAGCGGGGGAGGTAGAATCCCGCGGTGACTCCCCCGCCCCATCCAGATTCCCCCGAGCGCGCCGAGCGCCCCGCGGGGGACCGGCTGGACTCCTGGAAGGAGATTGCGAGCTACCTCAGGAGGGACGTCACCACGGTGCAGAGGTGGGAACGGCGCGAAGGCATGCCCGTGCACCGACATCTGCACGACAAGCTGGGCTCTGTCTACGCGTTCCGTACTGGCCTCGACGGGTGGGCCCAGGGCCGGCACGGCCGTCAGACCGTTGACAGTGACCGGCCCCAGGAACAGCCGCCCGAAGGGGAGCCGCCGCAATCGCGCGAACCAGCACCGGCCGGCCCACCTGCTCCCGGGCGCCGGCTGGGCGTGTGGACCCTCGCTACCGGAGTGTTATTGCTGGTTGCCGGGCTCGCCACGTGGCAGCTGCGACGCGACCGCGCCTCCACCCTTCTGACCGGTGCCCGTTTTCAGCAACTGACCGACTTCGCCGGGAATGAACACGCCGCAGCGGTCTCGCGCGACGGCAGGTTCGTGGCCTTTCTTTCGGATCGCGACGGGCCGATAGACGTCTGGGTAACTCAGATTGGGACCGGGAAGTTCTACAACCTGACGCACGGGGCGGAGAAGGACATCGCCAATTCATCGCTCCGCACGCTTGGCTTCACCCCTGACGGGAGCCTCGTGACGTACTGGAGACGCGTGATCGATTCGACGGGCACGCACATCGGCACCTGGGCGGCGCCGGTGCTCGGCGGGCCGCCGCAGCCTCACCTCGATGGTGTGGCGGAATTCGACTGGACCGCCGACGGCGCGCGTCTGGTCTACCACACCCCCGGCCCCGGCGATCCCATGTTCGTACGCGACAAGGACCAGGCGGAGGCGCGTCCGATCTTTACAACGTCGCCTGGACGGCATAGTCACTTTCCGGTCTGGGCACCGGATCAGTCGTTCGTCTATTTCGTCCATTCGGTGGAAGGGGCGGTACCCGAGCGCATGGACATCTGGCGCATCCGGCCGACCGGGGGCACGCCCGAGCGGATCACTCATCACGATTCGCGCGTCACGCACCCCGTCTTCGTGGGCGCGCGGACGCTCGCCTACCTGGCGAGCGACCCGGATGGTTCCGGACCGTGGCTTCACACGCTCGACGTGAAGCGCCGTGTGC
>JALZOC010000678.1 GCA_030857365.1 Acidobacteriota bacterium | reverse complement strand
CCTTGTTGCACGCCGAACAGTTGGTGGTCGTCTCGACGCGCTCCCGCGCGATCATCCCGCCTGCCGCCGGGCGCGAGGCGCGCTTTGCCTTGCATCCCCTGCACCGCTTCGGCTCGTTCTTGAAGTTCTTGTCCGCGAAGAAGAGCTGCTCTCCCGCCGTCCAGACAAACTCCGCGCCGCAGTCCACGCAATTGAGCGATCTGTCCTGGAACTCCATCGGTCCTGCCTCTCACCACTCGCCCCTCGCCCGTCCAAAGGGCGATTGGGGCCCGTCCGGCCACGCGGTGTGACCGGACGGGATATGTCCGCCGCTATTCGACCTCTCGGCGCAGCTTCTTGCGCGACCGCTTGCGCGCGAGCGCCTGCTTTGCACGGCGACGATCGCCGGGTTTCAGGTAGAAGGAGTGCTTCTTGATATCCTTGATGATATCTTCCTGCTGCACCTTGCGCTTGAAGCGGCGAAGCGCGCTCTCGATCGATTCGCCTTCTTGTACTTTGACTTCAGCCAAGCTTGAAAAACACCCCCCTCGAGGCCACCGTGCGCGAACAACCTGCCGGCGTCCGCCCGTCCGGAGACGAACGCGGCGACAGGGTGCTCTGTGGGGCCGTAGAGTCCGACAGAATACGATAGGCTATCACAACTGTTCGCCGGCTCCAGCCCGGAAAAACGGCATTGATTGGCACCCCGATCAGCCTCACGTCCCGTCCCGGGATCCTGCCTGTCGTCGCGCTCTCGTCCTCGCTCCATCGGAGCTCTCAACCGCCTGTCTCGACTACACTTAGGCGAGTGAAGGTTCTGGTCATCGGGAGCGGCGCCCGCGAGCACGCGCTCGCCTGGAAGCTGAAGGCGGAGCGCGCCGTCAACGAAGTCATCTGCGCGCCCGGCAATGCGGGGATTGCGCAGGTCGCGCGCACGGTGCCGATCGAGGCCGGCGATCCCCTCGCGCTGTCGGAGTTCGCCCGGCAGGAGCGCGTCGAGCTCACCGTCGTCGGCCCCGAGCTGCCTCTGGACCGCGGTATCGCCGATCTGTTCGCGTCACGCAAGCAGCGGATCTTCGGTCCGTCGAAGGCCGCCGCGCAGCTCGAGTGCAGCAAGGTCTTCGCGAAGGCGTTTATGGACCGGCACGGCATCCCGACCGCGCGGTATCGGACGTGCGACGATGCGGCGGCGGCGTACGGCGTCGTGGCGTCCGGCGAACTTGGCTTTCCTGTCGTCGTCAAGGCGGACGGGCTCGCGGCAGGCAAGGGGGTCGTCGTGGCGCCGGACGCCGAAACCGCGAACCTCGCGATCCGCGCCGCGATGGAGGAGCGGCACTTCGGCGACGCTGGCGCCCGGGTGGTCCTCGAAGAGTGCCTGGAGGGCCCGGAGGTCTCGTTTTTTGCCATCTGCGACGGACGCCGGGCCGCGGCGCTCCTGTCGGCGCAGGATCACAAACGCGTGTTCGACGGAGACGAGGGGCCGAACACCGGGGGCATGGGCGCGTTCGCGCCAGGTCCCCTCGTCGACGCCGTGATGAGCGCGCGCATCATGCGCGACATCATCGATCCCGTCGTGGCGGGGCTTCGCGCGGAGGGGCACGAGTATCGCGGATTTCTCTACGCCGGTCTGATGCTGACGTGCAGCGGACCCAGGGTGATCGAGTTCAACGTGCGATTCGGCGACCCGGAGGCGCAGGTCGTCATCCCGATGATCGAGGGTGATTTCGCGCCGCGCCTCGCCGCCGCGGCTGACGGGGCACTGGATCCGGCGCCGGTCGCGTTCCGGAGCGCCCCGCACGTCGGCGTCGTGCTCGCGGCCGGAGGTTATCCGGGCCCGGTCGAGCACGGGTTTCCCATCAGCGGGCTGGACGAGGCCGCGCGGCTGGACGACGTGCTCGTGTTTCATGCGGGGACGGCGCGCGAGCGCGACAGCGTCGTGACGGCCGGCGGGCGCGTGCTGACGGTCGTCGGCCGGGGGGCGAGCTACGAAGCCGCGATCGCGAAGGCGTACGAAGGCGTGTCCAGGATTTCGTTTCGCGGCATGCAGTATCGCCGCGACATAGGGCGCAAGGCGCTCCCGGCCGTGTGAACCGGGGCGGTGTCAACAACGCAAGGGTATGTTCTTCAAATGGCAGACATCACCGTTCTCATCCTCATGGGATCCGACTCCGATGCTCCCATCATGCAGGGCGCCGTCGAGATCCTTCGTGAACTGGACATTCCCTGCGAGATGACCGTTGCATCGGCGCACCGCTCGCCGGAGCGCGTGATGCGGCTCGTGCGCGAAGCGCCGGGCCGCGGCGTGAGGGTGTTCATCGTGGGCGCCGGCGCCGCCGCGCACCTGGCGGGCGTCGTGGCGGCCCACACGTCGCTGCCCGTCATCGGCGTGCCGATCGATTCGTCGGCACTGAAGGGGCTCGACGCGCTGCTGTCGACCGTGCAAATGCCGCCCGGCGTGCCGGTCGCCACCGTGTCGATCGGGAAGCCCGGCGCGACGAATGCCGGAGTGCTGGCCGCACAGATTCTCGCGCTGGGCGATCCGGCGCTCGCGAAGCGGCTCGACGAGTACAAAAGGAGGCTCGCCGAGAAGGTGGAAGCCGCCGCCGCCCGGCTGAGCCAGCAGCCGCACTGAACCCGGAACCTCGACCTGAACC
>JALZOC010000677.1 GCA_030857365.1 Acidobacteriota bacterium | reverse complement strand
GCCTGGGACTGCGCAAAAGTGCGGGTGCTGCCCGACAGGGCGAGCAACAGCACGAAAAGAACCCGAAACACGCGAAACATCGAGCGACCTCCAGAGGCGCGACGCACGCCCGGCGCCCGCCATTGACCATTTTCGTTATGTGGGCTGCCGCGGCAGTATACAATGGCGCCACTCCCCCCGAGGTGAGCCCGCTATGCGGCTCGAAACGAAGAATTTGTACGCCTTGCGGCGCCGCCGCCTGGGCAAGGCGCGCCCGAAACGACCGGCCGGTCCGCATCTTCCGGACGCGATTGACCGATACCCTGTTCAGGGCGGGCTGGCACGCCTGGCAGGAGGGGCCGCCATGCCCGGGCGGAGCCTTTCTTGAGCACAGCGAACGGCCATTCACGGCAATCAGGCGTGAGACCGCCAGCGGCCCGGCCGGCCGGCGGCAGGCGCGGCGACTCGTGGCGACGGGGCTGGAGGTTCTACGCGCTCGTCGGCCTTGGTGGCCCCTTCCTCGTCGTCTCCCTGCTGACGATTTATTTCTACAACAGCTTCTCCCGACAGATCGATGCCAGGCTCCGCGGCGAGACCGAACGGACCGATCCACGGATCTTCGCGCGCGCGTTCGAGTTGCGGCGCGGGCAGGCCTACACCATCGCCCAGATCGTCGAGCGGCTGAACGACCTCGGCTACTCGCACCGGGCCCGGACGGAAGCCGCCGGCGAGTTCACTGTCGGCCGCGAGGCCGTCCTGATGATCCCTCGCGACGGTGACCGCAAAGGGCAGCTGGTCCGTATCGTCTTCGGCGCCCGCAAGGCGAAGGGACGCGAGCCGGCAGCGATCGACCGGATCGAGCTGCCCGGGACGAAGCGGACGATGGAGCGCCTCACGCTGGATCCGCCGCTCATTACGGCGCTCGTCACCGAGGCCAGGCAGAAGCGGCGTGACGTGCCGCTGGCGGCAATCCCGCAGCGCGTCCTGCAGGCGGTGCTCGCGATCGAGGACCGGCGGTTCTACGATCACGCGGGCATCGACCCGATCGGCGTGACCGGCGCCGCCATCAGCAATGTCTTCGGGAACAAGAAGTACCTGCGGGGCGGAAGCACCGTCACCCAGCAGCTGGTCAAGAACACCTTCCTGACGCCGGAGCAGACCTACAAGCGCAAGCTCTCCGAATGGTTCATGTCGGTCGCGCTCGAGCGGCGGCTGTCGAAGGACGAGATCCTGACGCTGTATCTCAACGACGTCTCTCTTGGCCAGCGGGGGTCGTTCGCCATACACGGTGTGCCGGAAGCGGCGCGGCTGTTCTTCGCGAAGGACGTGACCAACGTCACGCTCAGCGAGGCCGCGACGATCGCCGGCGTGATCCAGTCGCCGTCCCGCCTGTCACCCTTCAACCACCCTGAGCGTGCGAAGGAGCGCCGGAACGTTGTCCTGCAGGCGATGGCGGATGCGGGCTACATTGGTGCCGATGCGGCAGCCCGTGCCGCCCGTGAGCCGCTCCATCTCGCCCCGCGCGCCCTCGATGCCGAAGCGCCCTATTTCGTCGACTACATCAGCCAGGAGCTGCAGGCCAAGTACAAGCCCGTGGCCGACGGCGCGATCGACGTCTACACGACGCTCGACCTCCACCTGCAGCGGGTCGCGCAGGACGCCCTCCGCGGCGGCCTGGCCAAGGTCGATGAGCTCCTTGCCCGCCGCAAGCGCCAGCGCGCGCAGGCGGCGCTGATTGCGATCGATCCACGTACGGGCGACGTGCTCGCGCTGATTGGCGGGCGGACCTACAACCAGTCGCAGTTCAACCGCGCGGTGGCGGCAAACCGCCAGCCCGGCTCGGTGTTCAAGCCGTTCGTCTTTCTCGCCGCGTTCGAGAAGGCGTTCGCGGAAGGGCGGACCGACATGACGCCGGCAAGCGTCGTGATGGATGAGCCCACGTCGTTCGTGTTCAACGACCAGACGTGGACGCCGGCGAACTACGAGGGCCAGTACGAAGGCTCGATCACATTCCGCCGCGCGCTGGCGCTCTCGCGCAACGTCGCCACGGTGAAGGTGGCCGAGGCCGCCGGCTACGACCAGGTGGCGGCCCTCTGGCGGCGCGTGGGCGTCGGCACGATCCCGCGCGCCTATCCGTCCATCGCGCTCGGCGTATTCGAAGCGACGCCGTTCCAGATCGCGAGCGCCTACACGATCTTTCCGAATGGCGGCACGCTCAGGCCGCTGCGCACGATCTCGAGGATTGTCAGCGCCGGGAAGGACGTGCCGCTGCGGGTCGCGGCGCCCAGGACGATTGCCCGCAAGGATACGACCTACCTCGTCATGAACATGATGCGAAGCGTCATCAACGAGGGAACCGGGGCCAGCGCGCGCGCCGCCGGCTTCGCCTTCGATGCCGCCGGAAAATCGGGGACGACCAACGACCTGCGCGATGCCTGGTTCGTGGGCTTCACGCCCGAACTGCTGACGGTGGTCTGGGTCGGACTCGACGACAACATGCCGCTCGGCCTGAGCGGCTCGCAGGCGGCACTGCCGATCTGGACCACGTTCATGATGCGCGCGCTCGCCGGGCGCTCGGATGTGCCGTTCGAACGACCCGACGGACTCGTGTTCGTCGACATCGATCGCGACACCGGGGAGGTGGCCGGTCCGGGC
>JALZOC010000676.1 GCA_030857365.1 Acidobacteriota bacterium | reverse complement strand
CAGGATTTCGCGGCCCTCGAACTGCCCTTCGAGCGGCAGCGGCGAGTCGCGCTGGCGGGAACGGTCGCGGGATACGCCTCCACCGGCACTCGCTGGCAGCTGCGGCTGGTGAACGCGCATCTCGATAATACGTTCGACCCTCGGCGTCTCTGGCTCGCCTCGGAGTACGGGCGGACACGACAGGCACGAAGCCTTCTCTCCGCGCTGCCCGGCGAGGAATCCTTGGTACTGGGTGGGGATTTCAACACGTGGTCCGGGTTCTCCGACCAGACGTACCTCACGCTGGCCCGCAGCTTTCCGGATACGCGCGTCACCGACCGCCGGGCGACGTTCCTTGGTATTCTTCGTCTCGACCACCTCTTCTTCAGGCTCGAGCCCGGGTGGACGGCAACCGTGCGCCGTGCCGACAATCGGTTCGGCTCGGATCACTCTCCGCTCATCGCCACTGTCCGGGTAAAACGTTAAGTTCCCTTTCTACTCTTCTTTCATGAAGGGATAGCCGAACTCCCGCGCCGGGGCGAATGTCTCCTTGACGGTCCTGGCGCTCACCCATCGGACCAGATTCAACTTCGAGCCGGCCTTGTCGTTCGTGCCCGAGCCGCGCGCGCCGCCGAACGGCTGCTGACCCACGACGGCGCCGGTCGGTTTGTCGTTGATGTAGAAGTTGCCTGCGGCGTTCCGGAGCGCGCTCATCGCCTCGCGAATGGCCGTTCTGTCGCGGCTGAACACGGCGCCGGTCAGCGCGTACGGTGACGTGCGGTCGATGAGCGACAGGGTCTCCGTCCATTCGTCTTCGGGATACACGTAGGCGGTCACCACCGGGCCGAAGATCTCTTCAGTCAGGCCGCGACTGTCGGCATCTTCTGTCTCGACCAGCGTGGGTTCGATGAAGTAACCGCTCGAACGCGTGGCCTTGCCTCCCGACAACACGCGGGCGTTCTTCTTCGCGTCCTCGATGTAGCCGCTGATCTTGGTGAAGGCCTTCTCGTCGATCACCGCCCCCATGAAGTTGCGAAAGTCGGACACGTCCCCGACCTTCATTTCGCGCATCATCGCGACGGTTCGTTCGCTCACTTCCTTCCACAGTGAGCGGGGGACGTAGATCCGGCTCGCCGCCGAGCACTTCTGGCCCTGGTACTCGAAGGAGCCGCGGGCAACCGCGACGGCCACTTCCGTCGGATCGGCAGACGGGTGCGCCACGATGAAGTCCTTCCCGCCGGTTTCGCCCACCAGGCGCGGGTACGTGCGGTAGCGTCCGACGTTCTCGCCGATCTTCCGCCACATGCCGTTGAACACGTCCGTGCTGCCGGTGAAGTGCACTCCCGCGAGCTGGGGGGATTCCAGGAGCAGGTTGCTGATCTCGCGCGGATCGCCCGGCACGAAGTTGATGACGCCGGGCGGCAGGCCAGCCGCTTCCAGCAGCTTGAGCGTGTAATAGCCGCTCAGCGCGGCGTACTCCGCCGGCTTCCAGACGACCGTGTTGCCCATCAGCGCGGGGGCGGTCGTCAGGTTGCCGCCGATCGCCGTGAAATTGAAGGGAGACACGGCGTAGACGAAACCTTCCAGTGGCCGGTATTCCATCTGGTTCCAGACGCCCGGCGCGCTCATCGGCTGTTCGGAGTAGAGCTCCTGCGCGAACGCGGTGTTGAACCGCCAGAAGTCGATCATCTCCGAGGCGGCGTCGATCTCCGCCTGGAACGCCGTCTTCGACTGCCCGAGCATCGTGGCGGCGTTGAGCGTCGACCGCCAGCTCGTGGCCAGGAGCTCCGCCGCGCGCAGCAGCACCGCCGCGCGGTCTTCCCACGGCCAGCTGCCCCATTCGCGCCGGGCGTCGGCGGCCGCGGCGATCGCCTGGTGGACGTGTTCGGGCCCGGCCAGGTGGTAGTCGGCGAGCACGTGATGGTGATCGTGCGGCATCACTGTCTGCGCGAGGCGCCCCGTGCGGATCTCGCGTCCGCCGATCACGAGGGGAATGTCCAGCCGCTCGGCGGCCATCGCCTTGAGCCGCGCCTTGAGGTCCGCGCGTTCGGGCGACCCGGGCGCGTACGTCCGGTTCTGGTCGTTCACCGGCGGCGGCACGCGCCGCACCCCGGCGAAGGCCGCGACAGGAGCGTCGGAGCGGCCGGCGTCGGCCTGGGAAGGAGCGGCGATCGGTTGAGTGACGGGATGTGTAGCCATGTGTCTGCCGCGAAAAAAGAACCTCTTGATTGTACAACGCGGCGCCGAAGCTTCATGAGCTGTGCCGGCGCCCGAACATGGTGAGCGCTGACGGGACGTCATGCAGCACGCTGACGTTTTGTTTTCATTGATCCGCCGCCTATCGCCTGGCCGCCGGAGACGGGCGTTTGTGACGGGGGCTCGTGCTAGAATATTGTGTTCGCGTGCCGGTGAGGCGCGCTCCCGTCCCCCCTGCGCCGACGTAGCTCAGTTGGTAGAGCAGCTGATTCGTAATCAGCAGGTCACCCGTTCAAGCCGGGTCGTCGGCTCCACTTAGAATTAAACACTTACAGCCATCGCCGCGGAACCGCTTTCTCGCTAGCTACCACATAGCTACCACGGCGTGAAAGGTGGCCGTGCTTGTTGAGGTAAATGCGTTCTGCTGGCCGCTCACCGGGCACGAGGAAGCCGGCGGCGTGAC
>JALZOC010000102.1 GCA_030857365.1 Acidobacteriota bacterium | reverse complement strand
CGGAATCACGAGCACCCCGGAGGCGCACCGTTGAGCCGCGCGATCACAGCACGCGCAGGTACCTGAGCACGACGTGCGATCGTGCATTCGAGCGATCGTCAGTTTATCGGGGTGTCGGAGCAGGCGTGCGAGTCGCAATCTGATCCTTCACCGGAACCACTGTTGCCGAGTGGGCATCGGCGATCTGTCGCAGCACGGAGAGCACCCCCGGATTCGCATCCGCGATGTCGAACCGCTCGCCGGGATCCACGTCGAGGTTGTACAGCTGGGGGGCAGCCGGTGCAGCGGTCCCCCGCGCCCCGCCGGGCGTTCCCGGGACGACGAAGTGTGCCTTGTACGGGCCACGCCGGACTCCGCTCAGCGTGGCGCCGGCGTAGTACAGCACCGCTTGTCGCGGACTGGGGGCGTTCGTGCGCAGCGTCGGCGAGAGGTCGTGGCCGTCCAGCAGGACATGTTCGGGGAGCGGCGCCCCTGCCAGCGCAGCGAACGTCGGCAGCAGGTCCAGTTCGGATCCGATGCCCGTCACGACGCTGCTCTTGATGGTGCCTGGCCACCGGAAGATCGCCGGAACACGCACGCCACCCTCCCACGTGGTGCCCTTCGCGCCTCGGAGCAGCCCGGCGGAACCGCCCTGCTCCTCGTACGGCTCCCAGGGACCGTTGTCGCTCAAGTACACAACCAGCGTCTGCTGCTCGAGTCCGAGATCCCGGAGCGTGGACAGCACGCGGCCGACATTCGCGTCGATCTCCTCGATCGCATCGCCGTAGAGGCCGCGCTGGCTGGCGCCCTGGAACTCTTTCGAGCGGAACAGCGGCACGTGCGGAAGGTTGTGCGCCAGGTACAGGAAGAAAGGCCGGCCGCGGTTGGCTTTGATGAACGCAATCCCTTCGTCCGTGTAGCGTCTGGTGATCGTCGTCTGATCCGCGGGCCGCTCGACAATCCGATCGTTCCGCATGAGCGGCACGTTGAAGTCCTGAATCGATGGATTGCGGTACCGGCGAAGACGCTCGCCGTGCGGAAGCGCTTCGGGCTGGTCCATGTCATTCGAGTACGGGATGCCGAAGTACGAATCGAATCCCTGGTTCGTCGGCAGGTATTCCGGCAGGACGCCGAGGTGCCATTTGCCGATCGCCGCCGTGGCGTAGCCACGGGTCTTGAGCGTCTCGGCGATCGTGATCTCGGACGGCTGCAGCCCGCCTGTGGAGTCCGGGAACAGCACACCCGACGCAAGGCCGGTGCGAATCGCGAGCCGTCCGGTCAGCAGCTGCGCCCGGCTGGGCGTGCAGACGGGCGCCGCATAAAAGCTCGTCCAGCGCTGCCCTTCGGCGGCCATGCGGTCGAGGCTGGGCGTGCGAAGCGTGGGGTGGCCATAGCTGCCGAGATCGCCGTACCCCTGGTCGTCAGCCAGTATCACGATGATATTGGGCGGACGCGAGTGTCGCTGGGATCCGAGCCCCTCGGCGCGCGCCACTACGTAGAAGCTGCCCGCGGCAATCGCCGCCGACGAGAGAATCAGGCTCAGACGTGACACGGATCGCATGGCTACGGGCGCCCCCCGACGAGAATCTCCGTCAGCACCCTGCCGTCCGGATTCGCGAGGTCGAATCCGAGCAGCCGGGCGGCCGTCGGCGCGACGTCCACATTGGCCACACGTTCGAGCGTGACGCCCGGCCGGATGCCCCGCCCCGACGCAATGAACAGCGCCTGGAGGTCGGGATCCGTCGAGACATACCCGTGCGAGCCGCGGCTGCCCTCCGGTGCGTCGATCACGACCTCCGCTCCGACGGCCCCCGTAAAGGCATAGCCCTCCTTCGCCGTGAGGAAGAGCGCTCCCATCTGTGCATTCTCCGAGGGCAGCGGCAGGCCGTACTCGGCGAACGCCGCCGGCTCGATGATCTTGTCAATCCCCTCGACCCCCTCGATCGCACGCTTCGCCTGCGCCAGGAGGGCACCGGACGGGTCCGGAACGGTCACGTAGACCATCGCGGTCCCTCCCTCCGGGACGGCATACGCCCTGGTCGTGCCGACCTTGCCGTCCACGACGTCGAGGAGTCCCGCCTTGAGGAATGCGGCGTTGGGCAGAATCTGGCGCTTCACGGCCTTGAACCCGTGATCCGATACCACGAAGATCGTGGTCGACGCCGCAAGCCCGGTCTCCTCCAGCGTCCGCACGACGGCTCCCACCTGGGTATCCAGCAGCGCCATGCTCGTCATCGCGGCCGGGGTTCGTGGTCCGTAGCGGTGTTGCGTCGAATCGAGCGCCAGCAGATGAAACAGCAGCAGGTTCGGCCGGTGCTCTCTCAGAATGTGCACCGCCGCCCGCGTCCACACGAGGTCCTTGAAGAGGATGTTCCGGGTCACGAACGTGTCGACCTCCTCTTGCGACACGAGGCCCGCCTTGACCATTTCCGCGGCGATTGCACCGCCGCCCCCCGCCGGTGGACGCTCGCGGAACTCCCATGTGATCGTCGGGGCGTTGTAGATCGCAACCCAGTCCACTTGCGCGGTGGTCATCCCGCGCGCATGGGCGATGTCGTACAGCGTCTCCCCCCGCACCATCTCTGTCTTGTCGAGCCACGGTTCGATGCGCGGCGCAACGCCGGGCTGACGAATGAGCGAACCGTTGAAGAGGACACCGTGCCTGGCCGGAGTGACTCCCGTGACCAGCGACGTGTGGTTGGGCCAGGTCACGCTCGGATTGACGGGCCGCATGCCCTTCGCGACGGCCCCCGCGGCCGCCAGCCTGCGAAGCGTGGGCACGGGCAGGTACGGGTCGTCCAGCGCCCAGCCGGCGAACCCATCGAGCGAGATGATCACGACGCGGTTCGCGGCGGCTGTCGCCGGAGGCTGCCGGGCCCCCATGTCGACCACAGTGGCGAGGGCCAGCAGGACTGCGCAGAAGGTCGCGGACCGGAGGAGGATTGGCTTCATCTCTCGCGCATCTTACCTCTCGTAGTACTTCCTGTACATCCCGCGCCTGAATATCCATCCGCCGAGCGGGCCCAGCCACCCGAGCACGTAATACATGTGGCCGAGGTCCATCAGCTCGATGAGGTTCCCGTCGATATCCTTGCAGAAGAAGAACGAATGACCGCGCGGCGAGCGTTCGGGCGGGCCGAGGCACTCCACACCGGCGCCGGTCAGGTAGCGGTGCCACTTCGCAAGGTTCCGCACGTTGAACGAGATGTGCGTCAGGCCCACCTGGTTCCAGGGGACGGCCCGCGGCGGCTGCTGCGGCTGGAACTCGAAAATCTCCAGCACGCCGCCCCCCGGCACGCGAATCCAGCCAATCCGGCAGGACGGCTGCGGCGCATCGACCCCGAAAAACGAGCGGACCCGATCGGGCGGCGTCTCCGCCACGCCGACGAGCGGACAGCCGAACATTTCCCAGTAGAACCTCACCGTCGTGTTGAAGTTCGACACCGTGATGCCGGCGTGGCTGAACGATCGGACTTTCACCTGGGCTCCTTCTGACCGAGGTCAGTGTCCATGATGTGATCGGCAGCCCGTAGCGCCTGTGCGGCGATTGTCAGACCGGGGTTCACGGCGGCCGACGAGGGGAAGAAGGAGGCGTCGATCACGAAGAGGTTCTGAACGTCGTGCGTCCGGCAGTACGGGTCGAGGACGGACTCGCGAGGGCTCGTCCCGAAGCACAGCGTGCCGCACTGGTGCGTCGTGTTCGTGCTGCCGTGCGAATGCGTCATCACCACCCAGAACCCCAGACGCCGCAGGATCCGCTTCGCCTCGGCGACGAGCATTCTGTGCGGCGCGACGTTGTTCGGGCGGTAACTCAGACGGATGCGGCCGTCGGGCCCGACGGTGACGAGGTTCGCCAGCCGGGGCAAATCCTCCGACATCGCCAGCCAGTCGACGCCCCGAGCCACCCACTGCTCGTACGGCCACAGCGGAATCCACGGATAGGCCGTCTGCGCCATCACGCCGTGCGTCCGCCCCTGCGACTGGATCTGCCCGAGCGGGTAGGCGGTGCCGGGCCCGCGAAAGTAGAAATCGTTGATGGCGACGGTCTTCTGGAACACCGTCGAGTTCCGGCGAAACGGATGGAAGCCCTGCATCATGGTCGCGAGGTGGGCCATGTAGCGTTTCCCAACCAGTCCGGAGGAGTTCGCCAGCCCGTTCGGGTGCTTGTCGTTCCGGGACCGCAGCAGCAGCGCGGCCGAGTTCACGGCGCCGCACGAAACGATGATCAGCGAGCCGCCCACCCGCGCGATCTCCCCGTTCCGTTCCACTTCGACCGCTTCGATCCTCGCCCCCGAAGGATCGGTGATGAGCCGGCGCGCACAGGCGTTGGTCCAGAGTGTGACGTTCGGACTTCTGAGCGCGGGCCGGATGCAGCACACATCCGCTTCGCTCTTCGCGTGGAGCTTGCAGGCGAAGGAGTTGCACGTGTTGCAGAGAATGCAGCCGTCCGCCTCTCCGGGCCGCAGGAGGCCGAGCGGCAGGGGCGACGGGTGCAGCCCCTGGCGCCGCAGCTTCTCGACGATTTCGGCCATTCCCTCGGAGTGCGGGACCGGCGCATACGGGAAGGGGCCCCGCGGTGGTTCCGTCGGGTCGAAGCCCTCCTGCCCGCGAACGTGGTAGAGACGCTCGGCTCGATCGTAATACGGCGCGAGCGTCTCGTAGTCGATCGGCCATGCGGGCGACAGGCCGTCAACGTGTTCCACCGCCTCGAAATCGGTGCGGCGCAGTCTGTAGAGGACGCTCCCCCAGAACTTCGTGTTCCCCCCGACCCCGTAATGCGTATACGGCGTCCATTCGCGCCCGTCCTCGTCGAGCCACCGCTCCTTCACCCGGTAACGGAGCTTCTTCCAGACCTCCTCGGGGCTCCAGTTCTCCTCCTCCTGCGGCACGAAGTCGCCGCGTTCCAGGATGAGAACACGCGCGCCGCTCGACGACAGCGCATGGGCCATCGTCCCGCCGCCGGCGCCGGTTCCGATGATGATGATGTCGTAATGGGCGATCACTGCGCGGGGGTCCCGACGGTCGCATAGACCTGATCCATCAGGCGCTGATCGTCGAGCGCCCGCTCGAGGCTCATCTCGGGCGCACGCCCGTCCCGCACGGCCGCGGCAAAATCCCGGTACATCGCCTGGTAGCCGCGGAGATCCCGGAACCCCGGAAAGAGGAGTCTGGGCAGGCCCTCTCCGCGCGCGACGATGAACAGCCCGTTCGACTCGAACGTGATGACCCCTTTCCGGCCGAACAGCTTCGACACTCGCAGCCCGCGGAACAGCGACGGAATCTCCCGCGAGTAGTACAGCGAGCCCACCGCGTCGTTGTCGTACCGGAACGCCACCATCATGCTCTTCACGCGCACATCGGGCCCCTCGCTCGACACCGCGGGGCGGTAGCCCTCGACCCGCGTGATGCGCGGCCCCAGGCTGCCGGCGATGTGCAGCCAGTGGACCCCCTCTTCGAAAAACGCATCGCCCCCGGCCATCGATTCGTCGTTGCGCCAGTCCCCCGCCGTCTTGAGCCGCTTCGCAATGGTGGCGAAATGGGCGAACACCATGTCGCCAATCACCCCCTCGGCCAGCAGCCTGCGCAGCGCCACGGCGAGCGGCTTGTAGTGATCGTTCTCGCCGACGAGGACGACCCGGCGCGCCACGTCCCGGGCGCGGATGGCGGCCTCGTAATCCTCCGCCCGGATAAACGCCGGCTTCTCGACGACGACGTGTTTGCCCGCGGCGAGCGCCTGGAGCGTCAGCTCGAGGTGGAAGCGGGGGGGCACCGCGACTACGACCGCATCCACAGCGGGGTCCGCGATAGCCCGGCTGTAGTCAGAGTGCGTTCCGACGCCGCCGTACCGACGGCAATAGTCCTGTGCGCGCCGGTCGTCCCGGCTGGCATAGCTGCAGGCAACGGCCGCCCCCAGCGCCCGGAGGTTCCGGCTATGTACTCGCGTGATGAAGCCGCAACCGAGAAACGCGATGCGGAGCGGTCCTGCACTCGAGGGCATTGGGAAGGTGGCTGCGAACCGGCCACCCAGCACGCACTACAATTCAACCATACCGGTGCGGCGGCGGGAAGCGATTAACGCGGACGACGAGTGACGCGAGGTCATGGTGCAGCGGTCACGGCGATCATGTCGAAGGTGCTTGCCTTCCCGGGGCGCCCGGTCCCGCGCACGAACAGCTTCGAGGCCGCCGGCGGATGTTCGGGGTCGTAAATCGTGGGCCGAATCGCGTTGAAGCGAGCGTCAGCGCCGGCATCCGAGACGTAGTACGTCGCCTTGACCAGGTGCCGGATGTCGCTGCCCGCAGCCTGGAGGACGCGCTGCAGGTCCGCGAACATCTCCCCGACCTGCGCCACCGGATCCGCCGATTCGCCGTAGAGCCCCGACAGAAAAACCGGCCGGCCGGCGTTCACCCGGGCAATGCGGCTGTATCGTCCCAAGATCGGCTCGACGTGCTCCACACGCGGGCGGCCATCGCGGGGGGCGCCGGCGCTCGCGATGAGCTCGATTTCAGCCGGCGCCGACGCCTGGCGCCATTCCGTGACCACCTGCGGAGGTACCCGGCTGCCGCCGAACGCCGCCGCAATAATCTCTTCGAGGCGCTGCGCGTGCCGCATGTCCCCGAGGAAGCTTTTGATCTGGACCACGTGATCCAGGGTCACGCCGGCGGTCGCGAGGTCTCCACCGAGCTGCGTCATCGTCTCGCGGATGGCCACCTCGAAATCACCAGGGGCGGCTCGGCCCGAGACGATGACGAACGAACCCGCGGGCTGGACCGACGCGTGCGAGGCGCGGGCGGTGCGCGAGGGGAGCGCTGCAGCCGCGAGGCGGGTCGCGCCCCCGGGGGGCGTCCATGCGGTCGCGGCAATCGCGTCCATGGCCACCAGCATGCCCGGTCTGGGCATCTCGGTTTCGACGAACGTCACCGCGGGCATCTTTTTGCTCGCGCCGAAACGCGCAGCGAGAAAGCTGTCGATTTTCGGCGTCACCGAGGGGTCAGCGACGTAGATGTGGAGGCGGACCAGATGGTCGAGCGTGGTCCGCGCCTCCTGGAGGGCGACCGCGATGTTCGCCAGCACACCGGCGGACTGCGCCGCGGCGTCGCCGCCGGCCTGGACGCGGCCGTCCCTGTCCTCGGGATACATCAGCGCCGTATGCACGAGCGCTCCCTCCTCCACCACCACCGCCCGCGGCACCCCCGCTTCTCCGGCCGGGGTTATCGCGCGCAGGCGCACGCCGGGCGTCTGGGAGGAGGTGGCACCCGGCGCACAGAACAGCGCCGCCAGGAGCAGGCAACAGGAAGCGAGGGCTGGGTTGGACACTGGCATCATGCTATACCTCAGTTCGGCGCGAGGCGCTGAATTCATGGCGGGTTCAAGCGCGGCCCATTTTCGGCGCGTGCCATTTGGCCTATGCTTGGCGGAGGCAGCGCGCGGCAGGTGCGGCTGGGCCTGCGGCTCGGAACAAGGCTGAAGTCTCACGTGAGAACTTTCTTTGGAGTGACATTGCGAAAACGCGCGCTCGCGCTCGTGGTCCTCTTCGCCTCTGGGAGTACTGGTGGGGGCGCGCAGCCAGCCGCTGACGCCGATCTCGTCGTCCTGAACGCGAAGATCGTCACGGTGGATCCTGCTTCGAGCGTCGCCCAGGCCGCCGCCATACGCGGGGGGCGATTCACCGTCGTCGGGACGAACGATCAGGTGCGCCCGCTGATTGGTGGGCGGACCAGAGTGATCGACGCCGGGGGACGGACGGTCATCCCCGGACTCATCGACACCCATGTGCACGCGACGGGCGTGGCTGCCGGCGAGGCGATCCAGCCGTTCCAGGCGCTCGACTCCATCGACGCGATCCAGGCGTGGGTGCGCACCGAAGCCGCGCGCACGCC
>JALZOC010000675.1 GCA_030857365.1 Acidobacteriota bacterium | reverse complement strand
GGGCTCGATCCCAGCTGTTGGGCACCACTGTCAGATGGCTGACTAGTAAACTATTATACTAGTACACTAGTCAACTATAACAGCAAGGATCAGCCCGCGTCGGAGGGACCGTGTTCGTCCGAACGGCTGGAAGCTGGAAGCCGAAGATTATGTCTTCGTCGTGAAGACGAGATAGAGCGCGCAGGCGGACACGATGATGTTCGGAGTCCAGGCCGCCAGGTAGGGGGGGAGGAGCCCCGTCTTTCCAATGGCGATGAAGACGCTCATCACGAACCAGTACGAGAGGGCGATCACGATGCCGAGGCCGATGCCGTAGAGCGCGCCGCGGCGGCCCGTCGTGACGCCGAAGGGCACCGCGAGCAGCGTCATGACGAATGTGACGAACGGAAACGCCAGCTTCCGCTGAAGCTCGACCGCCTGCGGCAGATAGTTGAAGCCGCTCTGCGAGAGCTCGCCGATGGCGCGCCGCAGCTGCGCGGCGGTCATCATCTCCGTGTCCGCGATCTCTGTCTCGAAGTACTCGGGCGGCTCGAGGGCCAGCGCCCGGCGCGCGAAGGTCTGCCGGCGGGGCGGGCCGGTCTCGGGGAACTCCTGGGTCCAGCCCCGGGTGGCGGTCCATCCGGCGTCGTGAGTGACGGTTGCCGCATACGTCTCGGACGCGAGGCGCCAGGCACCGGGGGCCAGCCGATAGACCGTCATGCCGGTGAGCGTATCGGTCCGCGGGTCGAAGAACCCGTAATGGTAGATGCTCCCGTCGCGGCCGATGACCCACCGCCGGTTCAGGGGGCTGAACGTCTTCGGCGGCCTCTGGCGAATGGCGTCGTCGATCGCTCCGGCCCGCCGGTTCGACCGCGCGAGGATCTCCTGATCGAGAGCGAAGAGCGCGGCGCTCCAGCAGAGCGAGAGCAGCACGACCGGCAGCGCCACCCTGTAGAGGCTGACGCCGCACGCCTTGATCACCGTCAGCTCGCTCGTGCGGGACAGCGTGCCGAAGGTCACGAGGACGCTGAGAAGCGCGGCGATCGGAATGACGAAATACACGAACTGCGGAGTCCGGTACACGAGCAGCTGCACGACCATGCTCCCCGTCGCGACTCCTTTGAACAGCTTGTCGGACGCGTCGATGAACGTCGAAATGTAGAAGAGACCCAGGAGCCCGAGGAAGGAGAGGGCCACCACGCGCAGGTAGAGCCTGCTGACATACCGGTCGAGGAGTCCCGGCCGGGGGAATCGCACGGCCGGCAGGCGAAGGACGACGACCACCTTGCGGCCTCGTGGGGCCGCGGCGACCGGGCCCGGAGGAATTCCGCGCGTCCAGCGCGCCGGCAGCTGCGGCATCCCGAACGGCAGCGTGATTGGCAGCTGGCGCTCCGAGTACCGCGCCCGCCAGAGCAGCGCCGCCGCGCCGAACAGGCCCAGAAGGATGTTCGGGACCCACCGCGCGGCCTGCGCGACGGCGTACTGCGACCCTGGCGGCTGCGGGCCCGCGTAGTAGCCCTTCGCGTACGCTTCGGCCAGGAACATGACGATGTAGTAGCTGAAGATGACCGCGATGCCGACCACGAAGCCCGCGAGCTTGCTGTCGCGCGCGACCGTCAGACCCAGCGCGAGCCCGATCAGGGCAAAGACGAAGCAGGCCGCGGGAATCGAGAACTTCTGCTGAATCTGCATGATCTCGGGGTGCGGCGAGAGGCCCCCGCTGATCTTCGCGGCCATGTCGACGCGCAGTTCCTGGATGGTCTTCTCCGTCACCCCGCGCGGCAGATCGGCGCGCCGGAACACCGCGTCCGGGTTCAGCGCCATCGTCAGCTCGCCAAACCGGTACGTCTGCGTCTCGCCCGGCTTGCCCCCCGAGTACCGCGTGCCGTCGGAGAGCACGAGATCGACCCGCCGTTCCTCCCGCTTCAGGACGAGCCGGCCGCGGCGTGCGAGGAAGAGCTCCGTGGCATCCGGCGTGCTCGTATTCGCGACGAGGACGTCCCTCCAGCCGCTGGCGTGCTCCGGCTGATCGCGGACGTACAGGACCCAGCCGGGAAAGTCCTCGAAGAACTCGCGCGGGCGGATATCGTTTTCGACTTTCTTCGTGACGACCTCGAAGGTGATCTCGCGGAAGGTCTGATTCGCATCGGGGATCGCCTTGATCATCACGTACATGGTCGCCGCGGCGGCGACGACGGCCATCAGCAGCACGGGGCGCAGCAGGCGGTACGGACTGACGCCGCACGCGAGCAGGGCGACCGCCTCGCGGTCGGCCGAGAGCCGCCCCAGGCCGATGAGCAGACCCGTGAGGAGCGCCATCGGGATCGTGAGGCCGAGTCCCTGAGGGATGAGCGTGAGCACAATGCGCCCGGCGACCTGCCAGGTCACGCCCTTGGCGACGAGTGTCTCGAGCTCCCGCATGACCGGCGGGATCTCCAGGAGGAACGTGAAGATGAGCAGGGACAGCAGGAACGGCGGGATGACCTCCCGGATGACGTAGCGGTCAATCGTTCTCAGCATGGGGCGTGGGGAGATGGTATCAGGAAGCTTCGGAGTTCCGGGTTCGGGGTTCGGTTCGGGTTCGGAGTTCCAGGTTCCGGGTTCCGGTTCTTGGGTCGGGGTTCGGGTAGGGCTGCCGCCAGAAACGGGGCGCGCGGAATGTCC
>JALZOC010000674.1 GCA_030857365.1 Acidobacteriota bacterium | reverse complement strand
GCTGACGATCGGACTGGGGGAGGCGCTCTACCTGGAGGATCGTTTCGGCGCCGCGGCAGCGATGTTCGAATCGGTGCTCGATAGGTCGGCGATGCTCGGGCCGCCGGCGCACGAGCGGGTGCTGGACTGGTGGGCCACGGCGGTGGATCGCCAGGCGCTGTCGCGCCCCCCTGCCGAGCGGCCGAGCCTGTACGGCCGCATCGCGGAACGGATGGCCGCCGAAATCGCGAACGACGTCGGATCGGCGCCAGCCGGCTACTGGCTCGCCGCCGCCACCCGCGGGGCCGGCGATCTCGACGGCGCGCTGAATGAAGCCACGGCCGGATGGGTGCGCGCCACGCTCGGCCGGGATCGCGGGGCGGTCCTGCGTGCCGATCTCGATCGCTTGATGGTGCAGGGGATTCTGCCCGACCGGGCGGCCCGGCTCCCCGGCCGCGACCACTCGCAGGCGCTCGCCGGCATGGTGGGCGAGTGGGAAGTGTTCAAGGCGCGCTGGGCGCATTGAACTTCAGCGTTCGAACGTCAGCCTTTCTTCTCAGCTTTTCGCTTCCTTCCAGTTCTCGCCGATGCCGACGTCGACCGTGAGCGGCACGCGCAGCGGGACGGCCCCTTCCATGATCTCGCGCAGCGCCGCCGCGGCGTCGGCGGCTGTCTCGCGCGGCGCCTCGAACAGCAGCTCGTCGTGCACCGTCAGGATCATCCGGGTGCGTCCGCCGGCGAGTGACGGCAGCGCGCGGTGCACGTCGATCATCGCGCGCTTGAGGATGTCGGCCGCGCTCCCCTGGATCGGCATGTTGACCGCCTCGCGCTCGGCGCGGGAGCGGAGCTGCTGATTGCGGATGTTCAGATCCGGCGCGAGCCGCCGGCGCCCCAGCATGGTCTTCACCACGCCGGTCTCGCGTGCCGATACGAGGAGATGGTCGATGAACGCCCTGACGGCGGGGAACCCGGCGAAATAGGCGTTGATGAACTCCTGGGCGGCCTGCTGTGTCACGCCGATGTCCTTGGCCAGCGTGAAGGCCGTCTTCCCGTACAGCAGCGCATAGTTGATGATCTTGGCCCGCCGGCGGAGCTCGTGCTCGCCGAGCCCGCTGCTGGTGCCAAACACCTTGAGCGCGGTGCGATCGTGGATGTCCTCTCCGATGCGGAACGCCTCGGTGAGCGCCTCGTCTCCGGAGAGATGCGCGAGCACCCGCAGCTCGATCTGCGAGTAGTCGGCCGAGATCAGGACGTGCCCGGGCTCCGCCACGAAGGCCCTGCGGATCTCGCGGCCGATTTCCGTACGGATGGGGATGTTCTGCAGGTTCGGATCGCTGCTGCTCAACCGGCCGGTCGCCGCGACGGCCTGGTTGAAGCACGTGTGTACTCGTCCGGTCTCAGGGTTGACGAGCTGCGGCAGCGCGTCGATGTAGGTCCCCTTCAGCTTCTGCAGACTTCGCCACTCCAGGACCAGCCGTGGCAGCTCGTGTGCCTGCGCCAGCTCCTCGAGCACCTCGAACGCCGTGGATTGCGCCCTGGTCTTCGTCGTCCGCCTGAGCACCTCGGTGCGCAGGCCCATCTTGCCGAAGAGAATCTCGGAGAGCTTCTTCGGGGAATTGATGTTGAACTCCTCCCCCGCGAAGGCGTACACCCGTTCGGCCAGCCGCGCGAGCTCCTGGTCCACGTGCTGCGACTGCGCCAGCAGCGCGGGGCCGTCGATCCGGACGCCGGCGCGCTCGATTGCGACGAGCACCGGGATCAGCGGACGCTCGAGCTCCTCGTAAACTCCGGCGAGCTCCTCCTTGACGAGCAACGCGCGCAGCGTGTCGGACAGTTGCAGCGCCAGGTCGGCCCGCTCCCCCGCATAGTCGAGTGCCTTCTCCGCCGGCACCTGCGACAGCGGAATGGTCTTCGCGCCGCGCCCGCACACGTCCTCCTCGCGGAGCGCCTTGTAGCCGGCGTGCTCGAGCGACAGCTCCTCGAGCGGATGCGCCGACCGTGTGGCGTCGAGCAGGTAGCTGGCGAGCATCGTGTCGGTCTCGACGCCGCGCAGCGTCACGCCGTGGCGTTCGAGCACGATCGCGTCGAACTTCATGTCGTGCCCCACCTTCGGGATTGTCTCGTCTTCGAGAAGGGGCTTGAGCTCTGCCAGCGTGTCGAAGACGTCGAGCACGTCCTCGTCCGGCCCCGGGGCTCCGGGCCCGAACAGATCGTCGTCTCCCTGCCGTGCGGCGAGCGGCACGTAGCGCGCGTGGCGCGGACGAACCGAGAAGGCGAGCCCCGCGATCCCCGAGCGCATCGCCGAGGGCGTGTCCGGCAGGACGCGAAAGCCGAACCGCCCGGCTGCCTTCAAGTCGTCCACGAGCCGGCGGAGCTCCGGCGTTCTGCGGATGACGCCGTAGTCCTTGCCGATGGTCTGTGCGTCGGGCGCATACTCGCTGACGAGCGTGCGGAATCCCAGACGGGTGAAGAGCTCGAAGCACCGCTCCCGCGACGCGCCGCGGTACCGCAGACTTTCGGGGTTGAACTCGACGGGGACATCCGTCCGGATGCGTGCGAGCTCGCGGCTCTGAAGTGCGTCCTCGGCATGCCCGAGAAGCCCTTCCCGGTACCGCTTGTTCGAGATCTCCGACGCGTGGGCGAGCAGGCCGTCCAGGCTCCCGT
>JALZOC010000101.1 GCA_030857365.1 Acidobacteriota bacterium | reverse complement strand
CGCGCGCCGGACGCGTGGGGCGGCATCAGCGCATGGGCATGGGGCGTCAGCCGCGTCATCGATTACCTCGAGACGGACACGTCCGTGAATGCCCGGAACATCGCGCTGCAGGGGCACTCGCGGCTCGGCAAAACGGCGCTCTGGGCATCCGCGCTCGACGAGCGGATCAAGGTGGTGTTCGCCAGCTGCTCGGGAGAGATGGGCGCCGCTCTTTCGAGACGCGACTGGGGTGAGAGCGTCGACGACATGACCCAGAATTTCCCGTGGTGGTTCGCCGGCAGTTTTCAGAAATGGGCGGGGCGCTGGAACGACATGCCGGTGGACGCCCACATGCTGATCGCGCTCAGCGCGCCCCGGCCCGTGTTCATCACCGGCGGAACCGGCGATCAGTGGGCCGATCCCGTCGGGATGTTCCTGGCCGCCGTGCATGCCGGGCCGGTGTATCGGCTGCTCGGCAAGGCGGACCTTGGCGTCAGTGAGGGACCGCCGCCGCTGGACTCTCCGCTCGTCAAGGGGGACCTGGGGTGGCACTACCATACAGGCGGTCACAGCGCCACCCCTGCGGACTGGAACGCGTTTCTCGAGTTTGCCGGGAAGTATCTCAAATGATTCGGGATTCGGGATTGGCTCTAAGCACATGAGTACCGTGACACGCGCGGAAACGGCGCCTCGCAATCCCTACGCGCTCAGTCCTGGAGCGGTCGAGGAGCCGCCGGTGCGGTTCCTCGCCTCCCTGCGCCGCATCGGCCCGGGGATGGTGCTTGCGGCCTCGATCGTCGGCTCCGGCGAGCTGATCGCCACGACGACGCTGGGTGCACAGGCGGGCTATACGGCGCTATGGGTGGTTCTTTTGAGCTGCCTGGTGAAGCCCGTGATCCAGGCGGAGCTCGGGCGCTACACGATCGCCACAGGCGAGACCGGACTCGAGGCGCTCAACCAGATCCCCGGGCCCCGCGCGGCGCGGATCAACTGGCTGGTGTGGGCGTGGGCGGCCATGGTCGCCGGCACGCAGCTGCAGGTGGGCGCCATGTACGGCGGGGTGTCCCAGGTGATGCACATCATCATTCCCTCCGTGCCTGTCACGGCGTGGGTGTTCATCTTTCTGGCGCTCACGCTCGCGCTCCTGCTCGGCGGAGGGTACGCACGGGTCGAGCGGATCGCCATGGTGAAGGTGGCGCTCTTCACCGTCATCACGGCGCTGGCGGCGATGATCCTGATGCGCATGCCGCGGTTCTTTTCCTGGGCGGCCGTGGCGGAAGGGCTGCAGTTCGATCTCCCGCAGGCCGGCATCGGCATGGCCGTGGCGGTGTTCGGGATCACGGGGGTGGGCGCGGCGGAGCTGTTCATGTATCCCTACTGGTGCGTCGAGAAGGGCTACGCACAGTTCACCGGACCGCGGGAGCTCAGTGGGGGCTGGGAGCGGAGGGCGCGCGGCTGGATCAGGGTCATGCACTTCGACATCGTGGTGTCGATGATCATCTACACCGCGGCGACGGTGGCCTTCTACCTGCTGGGGGCCGGCGTGCTGCACGGCATGCAGCTGGTGCCGGCGAGCGCCGACATGATTCCGGTGCTCTCGAACCTCTACACGCAGACCCTCGGCACCTGGGCCCTCGGCATTTTCTATGTCGGCGCGATCGCCACGCTGTACGGGACCGTCTTTGCCGCCACCGCCGCGCACTCGCGTCTCTTTGCCGACATGTGCCGCCTGGCGGGCCGCTTCGACGCGGACGACCTGCCGCGGCGGCTTGCGATGCGCAACCGCTTCGTCGTGCTGCTGGGGCTCGTCCCCGTCGCGCTCCTCCTGACCGTGCAGGCTCCGGTCACGATGGTCATGATTGGCGGAATCGTGCAGGCGGTGATGCTGCCGGTCATCGGGATCGGGGCCATCTTCCTGCGCCACCGGAAGCTGCCCAGGGAAGTCGCCCCCTCGACGCTGACGACCGTGGCGCTATGGGTCACAACAGCCGCGATGATCGTGATGATGGGGTATTACGCGGTCTTCATCGCCAGGGGATAGACTTCGCTCGGGGATCGGGGATCGGGAGCCTGCGCGGAGGAGTGATTCAATGGTTCGGCATCGTGGTTGGGCAGTGGCCGGTGCGGCGGTCGTCGCCGCTTCCTTCGCTCTTGGGGCTCAAGCGCCGGGAGGAGGGCAGCCGGCACCGCAGGCTCCCGCAACGGCGGCCCCGCAGCGCCCCGGCATCCTCGTCGCGCCCGGCGGGCCCGACGGTCGTGGCGTCTACGAAGCGCCGGCGGCCGACGATCCCGCCAACGCCGACGCCGATCTGTCCCCGAAGCCGCCCGTCGTTCCCCTCTCGCCGGCGGAGCAGGCGCGCCAGTTCTGGCTGCCACCCGGGTATCGAATGGAGCCGATCCTGTCGGATCCGGTCATCCAGGAGCCGGCGCAGATCGCGTTCGACGGGAACGGCCGCATGTTCGTGCTGGAACTGCGGGGGTACGTCCAGACGCCGGACGGCGTCGACCTGATGCCGCCGGAAGGCCGCGTGTCCGTCCACGAGGATCGCGACAACGACGGCGTGTTCGAACATCACGGTGTCTTCGTCGACAAGCTGGTCTTCCCCAGGTTCGTCGTCCCCTTCGGCGCGAACAGCATCCTGACGATGGAGACCAACGCGGACGAAGTCTGGAAGCACACCGACACGAACGGGGACGGCGCCGCGGACCGGAAGGACCTGTTCGTCGCCGGTTTCGGGCGCGCCGGGAACCTCGAACATCAGCCGTCGAGCCTGTTCTGGGGGATGGACAACTGGCTGTACAGCACCGTGAACGCCTTCCGGATGCGATGGACGCCGAAAGGCATCGTGAAGGAGCCGACGGGTCCAAACGGCGCGCAGTGGGGCGTCACCCAGGACAACGAGGGAAAGATCTGGTTCCAGGGCGGGGCGAGCGGGCTCCCCGGGTACTTCCAGTTTCCGATTCACTACGGCAACTTCCCGGTCGCGGATCAGCTCGAGCCGAATCTGAACATCACATGGGGCGCTCCGATTCTGATTGGCGACATGCAGGCGGGTCTCCCCGGCACCCGCCTGCCGGACGGATCGCTCATCCTCTCGACGGCGGGCGCGGGCAATGACGTGTATCGCGGCGATCGGCTGCCGGCCGATCTCGCCGGCGACTACCTCTATGGAGAAGCCGTTGCCCGCAGCGTCCGGCGGCTGAAGCCGGTGACGCGCGAGGGCCTCACCCAGCTCCGCAACGCGCATCCGCGCTCGGAGTTCATCCGCTCGCTCGACCCGCTGTTTCGCCCGCTGGAGATGTCCACCGCACCCGACGGCACGCTCTACATCGTGGACATGTATCGAGGAGTTCTCGAAGGCGCCCCGTGGGCGAAGCACGGAACGTATCTGCGGAAGAAGATCGACCAGTACCAGCTGGACAAGGTCGTGGGTCACGGACGGATCTGGCGGCTGGCGTATGACGGCATCGAGCGCGATCGCACGCAGCCGCGCATGCTGAACGAAACGCCGGCGCAGCTGGTCGCGCATCTGTCTCACCCGAACGGATGGTGGCGTGACACGGCGCAGCAGCTCCTCGTCCTCCGGCAGGACCAATCGGTCGTCCCCGCCTTGCAGCAGATTGTGCGAACGTCCGGCAATCTGCTGGCCCGTTTTCATGCGCTGTGGACACTCGAGGGTCTGGGCGCGCTCGACGCAGCGCTCGTCCGGGCGCAGATGGCGGATCCCGTGCCCGCGATGCGCATCCAGGCCGTCCGTGCGAGCGAGACGCTGTACAAAGCCGGTGATGTGTCCTTCGGCAAGGACTATCGCGCGCTGACGAAGGATGCCGACACCGACGTCGCGATCCAGGCGATGCTGACGCTCGGGCTCTTCAAACCAGCCGACCTCGGGTCGGTGGTACAAGCGGCGCAGGCGGCAAACCCCGCGCGCGGCGTGCAGGAGGTCGGTCGCCGCCTCCTGCAGCCCGCCCCCTCGCTTACTTTCGGAGGCAGGGACGCCCGGGGGCTGACGCCCGATCAGCGGAGCACGCTCCAGCGTGGCGCGACGATCTACGGCGAGCTCTGTGCCACGTGTCACGGGCCCGACGGCCGCGGCACGGCGATCGAGGGTGCGGCGGGGGCGACGATGGCGCCGCCGCTGCTGACGTCGTCGCGCGTGCAGGGTCATCGTGATTACGTGATCAGGACGATCATGCACGGTCTCAGGGGGCCCGTGGATGGCCGGACCTGGTCCGAAATGGCGCCCATGGGCACGAACACCGACGAGTGGGTGGCCTCCGTCGCTTCCTACGTGCGCAGCGGATTCGGGGGCACGTGGATCGTCACCCCGGCGGACGTCGCCCGGGTTCGCGCCGCGACGGCCGGGCGCAAGACGCCCTGGACCGTCGAGGAACTCGAAGCCTCGCTCCCGCGGCCGCTGATTCCGGAGCCGACATGGAAGGCGACAGCGAGTCACCGATCCGCGGACGCGCCGCAGGGTCTCACCTTTGGCGGATGGACGACCGGGGCGCCGCAGGCCCCGGGCGCCTGGTTCCAAATCGAGTTGCCGGCCGCGCGGATGCTGACGGAGATGCAGTTCGAGTCTCCCGCGCAGGCAGGTGCGTCGGGCACGTATCCCCGGGGATACAAGGTGCAGGTGTCGATGGACGGGCGGGTCTGGAGCGCACCTGTTGCGGAAGGATCAGGCAGCGGTCCGGGCACGGTGATCGCTTTCCCGCCGGCGCGAGCCAGGTTCGTGCGGATCACCCAGACGGCGACTCCGGAGAGCCCGGCGGAGTGGGCGATTCGAGGGCTGCGGCTGTTCGAGGCGCCGGCTGTCGTGAAAGGCGCCGGCTAATCTTGACCTCCTGCCACTTTTCAACAGGAGCTCAGGAGATCAGGAGAACGTCTCTTCAAAGGCAAGCACATCATGATCTCCTGGTTTTCTGATCTTCTGTTCCGACGGCTATTCGTGTTCGTGATCGCCGTGGCGAGTCTTTCGATGGGCGCGCAGACGCAGATCGAGCCCACTCGTGCCGGTGGTGCGGCGACGACTGCGCCGGCGCCGGCGGGCCTGCGCGCCGCGGCGGTGAAGGTCGACATCACGCCCCAGACCTCGCAATGGCTCATGGGCTACCAGGCGCGCCGGTCGACGGGGGTGCACGACAGGATTTATCACCGGGTCGTCGCGCTCGACACCGGCGATGCGCAGTTCTACCTGATCTCGAGCGATCTCTGCCTGTTCTCACCCACGCTGTACGACACGGTCACGGCAGAACTGCAGGCGGTGCTGGGCATCGACCCCGGGCAGGTCATGTGGAGCGTGACGCATACGCACGCGGCCCCCGAGATCGGCCCCCCGGACATGTACAAGGCGCTCCTGGGGCGTTCCGATCACGACTGGGATCGGGAGTATACGGGCCGCACCACGACGGCGCTCATCGAGGCGGTGCGGACGGCGAGGGAGAAGCTCGAGCCGGCGCGCATCGCGTTCGGCACGGGCGCCGCGATGGCGAACATCAACCGCCGTGCGCGCGACGTCGACGGGCGCGTGTCGATCGGGTTGAATCCCGACGGGCCCGTCGACCGGCAGATCAACCTGGTGCGGCTCAGCCGCCCGGACGGGAGCCTCATCGCGCTGGTCGCGAACTACGCGATGCACGGCACCGTGATGAACGGCGAGAACCTCCAGATCAGCGGCGACGGCCCGGGAACGGTCACGGCTTACCTCGAGGAGCAGCTCGGGGGAACGGTGCTGTACATCAACGGCGCGGCCGGGAACATCGCACCGATCTACTCGGTGTACCCGAATCCGACGAGCGGCCACCTCTCCCAGTTCCGCGTGCTGCTCGGCGATCGCATCCTGAGCGCCGCCGCGGCGATGGGTCCCGGGACGAGTGACGTGACGATGCGCCATGCGGAGAAGATCGTAGAGACGCCACGGAAGCCCGGGCTCGCCTGGCCCGACGAGCTCGCGAAGTACGCGGGATCGGACGGTCGGCCGCTGGTCCGGCTCCCGATCCGGTTCCTGCGGATCAACGACGCGGTGATCTGGTCTGCTCCGGTGGAGATGTTCTGCGAGATCGCGCTCGACGTACGAAGCCGCTCTCCCTTCGGGCACACGTTCTACTTCGGGTACACGAACGGCTGGTTCGGCTACCTGCCGACGGCCAGGGCGTTCGACGAGGGGGGCTACGAGCCGCGGACGTCGCCCTTCACGCCGCAGGTGGAATCGGATGTCCGCCAGGCGGTCACGGCGTTCATCGATGGATTCAGGCGCTGAGCGCCGATTCGACGCGCAGCTGCAGCCGCGCGTCGTGGAGTCGAAGCGGCAGCCCCGCGAGCGTTGTATCATTCGTAGCTTCCGCCTTCTGCCTTCCGCCTTCGCGCTTCGGCGGACCGCCGTAGCCTTGGCGGAGGCTGGTCAGGCGGAACAGTTCTACCTCCCGCCTTGGCGGACGAACAGGAGAGATCGCACATGCCAGAATTCACTCGCCGGGAGGCGCTCGCGGCCGGCGCCGCGACGATCGCTGCGGGACTGGGGCCCGGGTCGACAGGGGCGGAGGCGCAAACGGTGGCGGGAGAGAAGGCGGTCACGAAAGGGCGGCTGAAGCAATCGGTGTCGCGCTGGTGCTACCAGAAGATCCCGATGCCTGAATTCTGCAAGGCGGTCGCCGCCATGGGCGTGCCGGCGATCGATCTGCTCCCCGAAGCGGACTGGGCCATGGTGCGCGACTTCGGCCTCATCTGTTCGATGGGAAATGCCGGCGGCGGGTCGATTGCCGATGGCCTGAACGTGAAGGCCAACCACGACCGGATCGTGAAAAACCTCGAACAGAACATTCCCAAGGCTGCCGCGCAGCAGGTGCCGAACGTCATCACCTTCTTCGGCAACCGGCGGGGGATGAGCGACAGCGAGGCCATCGCGAACTGCGTCGAGGGCCTGAACCGCGTGAAGAAGGTCGCGGAGGAATCGGGCGTCACCCTCTGTGTCGAGCTCCTGAACAGCAAGGTGGATCACAAGGACTACCACGGAGACCACACGGCGTTCGGCGTGGAGATCGTGAAGGCGGTGGGGTCCCCGCGCGTGAAGCTGCTGTACGACATCTACCACATGCAGATCATGGAGGGAGACATCATCCGCACCATCCGCGACAACAAGGAGCACCTCGCGCATTTCCACACCGGCGGCGTGCCCGGACGCCACGAGCTCGACGACACGCAGGAGCTGAACTGGCGCACCGTGTGCGCCGCGATCGCGGACACCGGGTTCCAGGGATACCTCGCGCACGAGTTCGTCCCCACCCGCGATCCGCTCACATCGCTTCGCGAAGCGGTGGTGCTCTGTGACGTCTAGACGCGCGGTCCGCCGTGCGCTCGTGCTGATGCTCTCGGGGACCGCGGCCATGCTCCTGCTCGTGCAGGTGCGGGTCGAGGGGCAGCAGCCCGCCCCCGCTGCCGCGGCGGCGGCCGACCGGCGAGAGTGGATACAGCTGTTCAACGGCAAGGACCTGGACGGCTGGGTGCCGAAGATCAAGGGCTACGCGCTCGGAGAGAACTACGGCGACACGTTCCGCGTCGAGAACGGTAACCTCAAAGCGGCATACGACAAGTACACGGCCTTCGACGAGCGCTACGGGCATCTCTTCCATCGTCAGAAGTTCTCCCACTACATCATCGCGGCCGAATACCGCTTCGTCGGCGAGCAGGTGGCCGGCGGACCGGACTGGGCCCTCCGCAACAACGGCCTGATGCTCCACAGCCAGGCTCCGGAGACGATAGGCAAGGACCAGGACTTTCCCATCTCGATCGAAGCGCAGCTTTTGGGCGGCGGCCCGTCGGGTGAACGGACGACGGCGAACGTCTGTACGCCTGGGACCGAGATCTTCCAGAAGGGCGTGATGGTGAAGGGGCACTTCAGGAAC
>JALZOC010000673.1 GCA_030857365.1 Acidobacteriota bacterium | reverse complement strand
TGGATGATCTGGTCGACCTCCTGTCGCGGCTGATTGACGCGCGCACGGCGTTGCCGCCGATTCTGCCGCTGCTGGCTGGCGAGCCGACGACGGTTACGTACGATGAGCTTCAGCACACGCTGGGTCGCCTCATTCATGGAGAGGAATGGGATACGCGTGAGATTCCAAAGAGCCTCGCCAAGGCGGGTGCCTGGGTGCAGGACACGCTGCCGGGCGCCGAGGACCCATTCATCAAGCCCTGGATGATCGATTTCGCCGGCGATCACTATGCGCTCGATATCACGCGGGCGCGGACGCTCCTGCATTGGGAGCCGCGGCGCGCCTTGAACGAGACGTTACCCAGGATGGTCGATGCGCTGAAGGCGGATCCCATTCAGTGGTATCGGGAGCACCAGTTGTCCGGCCCGCCGCCGACTGAGGAGCCGGCGCGGGAGGGCAAGAACCGATGACGCGGGAGGACCCCGGCATGTCGTCAATGACAACGGCGCTGCAGACGGCCCAGTTCGGCGTGATGGGCTTGGGCGTGATGGGCGAGAACCTCACGCTCAACGTGGAAGACCACGGCTACCGGGTGGCGGTCTGGACGCACTCCGCCGGGAAGGTGGATCGCTTCACCCAGAAGAACCGTCAGAAGAACGGCGCTGACCGGCAATGGGTCGCGGCGAGAACGCTCGAGGACTTCGTCCGCTGCCCGGCTACTCCCTGCCGCTGACGCTCACCGCCGGCGGGCGTGGCGGGATGATGGGAGGAAGCATCGGCGGCATGATGCCAATAGGAGGCTCCTGCTCTCGATGGTCGTCAGCGTAGCGCTCGTGATTGGGCTGCTGGTCGCCGTGCTCGGGAGCGTCGATCGAACGTAGGAGGAATGCTGTGAGTTCAGGAGTCCTGACCTGGCGCGACACTGAAGGATGAGGGTGAGCCTTACCCTCGCTGCGTTCCTGACAACGCTGGCCTTCCATTTTGCGTGGGAGATGCTGCAGGCGTCGGCCTTCGAGGAGTTTGCCGCCACCGTATGGGAGGGAACCGTCCGCTGCTTCGCCGCCGCACTCGGCGACGTGCTCATCGCCGGCGGCGCATACCTCGCAACGGCTCTGGTGTTCCGGCACGCGTCGTGGCCTCTGCGGCATGGCTGGGTCGCGCCAGCGGTCACTTGGATCGCCCTCGGCGTGATCGTCACCGTGATGTTCGAACTCTGGGCCCTGGAACGCCGGCGCTGGGCGTACGGCTCTTCGATGCCGCTTGTGTTCGGGATCGGCCTGCTTCCACTGCTGCAATGGGTGGTTGTTCCGGCGCTGACCTTGACACTCGTCCGGCGCCTAACGGGACGAATGGGTACTCCGTAACCCGCCGTCACCGTGCGCGCGCTGGGGTGATCGCCTGGCCATGCCGCGACTCATCAGCTCCGCGCCAATGAATCCACAGCCGGACCGCGGCGGCTGGCAGGATGGTCGATGCGCTGAAGGCGGATCCCATTCAGTGGGATCGGCTCGATGTGCCACTCGTCGCCGCTCCGTTCGGTGCCCTGCAGCGCCGGGTGCCGGGTTGTGGCGCCGGTCTGGAACTCCGGTGCCGTTTGCCAGAGGTTCATGATGGACCTACAATGGGTCCATTATGGACATCAATGTCAGCGAGCTGAAGGCCCACCTGAGCAGGTACCTCAGGAAAGCTTCCCGCGGTGCCCGGATTATCGTGCGCGACCGGGACGACGCGATCGCGGAAATCGGGCCGCCGCCACCCACCGCCGCCTCCTGGCGTGACCGGGCGCAGGAGCAGGGGCGCCTCAGGCCTGGGTCGCAGGACTGGGAATCCCTCGCGATCACGCCCCTCGAGGCGCCCGTTGACATCCAGGCGTCCCTGCGCGCCGTTCGGGAGGATCCGAATGAGGTACGTGGACGCTAGCGCCCTCCTGCGGCTCCTTTTCAGGGAGCCGGGGCTGGTGGTGCCGCTGGCGGCGGGGGAGCGCCTCGTGTCGTCCCGTCTGGTGGAAGTGGAAACTGCGCGAGCGGTCGATCGCGCACGGCTGCTCGGCTACCTCGACGATCGGACGGTCGCGAGGAAGCGCGCGGAACTCGCCGAGGTCCTGAAGCGGATCGATCTGGTCGCAATCGACGACCTCGTCATCGCGCGGGCTCGAGACCCGTTCGCCGTGAACGTGCGCGCGCTGGATGCGATCCACGTCGCGACCGCGGAACTCCTCCGTGCCGAGGCCGAAGGCGAGCCGCTGGAATTCTGGACACATGACGAGCGCCAGGCGACTGCCGCGCTATCGCGCGGCCTGACGGTTCAGGGGGTCTGAGGGCCTATCCCCGCCGCAGCGCGATCATCGGATCGACCCGCGCGGCGTGGCGGGCGGGCACGAACGCCGCCGCGAGGCCCGCGACGAGCACGACGACGGCGGCGGTGACGCAGACGCCGGTATCGGTCGCGCGAAGCCCGAACAGCAGCGACTCGAATATCCGTGCCGTGGGCCACGCGGCCGCGAGGCCAATCGCCCGGTGGTTGACGTAGCCGAACACGGCGGCGGCGGCCACCAGAATCGCGGCGACATCGAAGCCGTTCACGCGGCCACTCCGACACCCCGGGCACCAGCCATGAACGGCTGACATCGGGATGACCGGCGAGCAGCCCCAGCGCGAAGCGATGCATACGCATGCGT
>JALZOC010000672.1 GCA_030857365.1 Acidobacteriota bacterium | reverse complement strand
TGAAGGTGAGAACGGCACTCTCCGGATGCGCCGGGCGGCCCGCGCCGTCCAGCCGCCGAAATCGATCGAGCGCCCCGGCGCTGCGCGTGGCGGACCGGGGCGGATGCGGGTCAAGAACGACGCCCCCGCCGACGGTCACGGGCGGCGAGTACGCGCGAAGGATGAATCGATCTCCGCGCGTGAGCACAGCCGCCCCTTCCAGCCGAATCCTGGCGTAGGCAGAACCGCCAGGGGCAATCTCCGAATCCTGAATTCCGAGCTCCGAGTCCCGAGCCCCAAGTCCAGAATCCCCGAGCCCCGAGCGTCGGCCGGCTGCAACGGCCACCCGCCCGAGCACTTCCGTCGTCCCCTGGTGAAACCGGATGCGGGCCCCATGGCGAAGCGCACGTGCGTCCGCGAGCACGTCGATGACGACGTCGACGCGCCGCGTCGGTACGAATGCGTGCGGGGTGCAGAGCGTGTCCCCCCGTTTCACGTCCGCAAGCTCCACCCCGCCAAGGTTGACGGCTACGCGGCGCCCCGCTTCAGCCGCATCGGCCCTTCGTCCGTGAACCTGGAGGCCCCGTGCCTTGAGGCTGAGGTTCGCGGGGAGCAGCGCCAGTTCGTCCTCCTGCTCTACCCGCCCGGAAACGAGAGTGCCCGTCACGACCGTTCCAAAGCCCTTGACGGTGAAGACCCGGTCCACCGGCAGGCGGGCCGGGCCGTCGATCCGCCGATCCCGGAGTCCGGACGCGGCGGAGACGAGCGCCGTGCGCAGCGCGTCCAGCCCCGCTCCCGTTCTCGAGGACACCGCGACGATGGGAGCCGCCTCGAGGAAGGAGCCGGCGACCAGCTCCCGGAGCTCCATGGCCGCAAGTTCCTGCGTCTCCGCGTCGGCGGCGTCCGCCTTGCTGAGCACGAGAATGCCGGCGGGCACCTGCAGAAGACGGCAGATATGGAAATGCTCGCGGGTTTGCGGCATGACCGACTCGTCCGCCGCCACAACCAGCATCACCAGATCGATCCCCCCGGCGCCGGCGAGCATGTTCCTGACGAACCGCTCGTGTCCGGGCACGTCGACGAAGGCGAGATTCACGCCGCCTGTCTCGAGGTGCGCGAATCCCAGGTCAATGGTAATCCCGCGCTCCTGCTCCTCCTTCAGCCTGTCCGGATCGATTCCGGTCAGCGCGCGGACGAGTGCGCTCTTGCCGTGGTCGATGTGACCGGCGGTGCCGACGATGATCGATCTCAGCGCCGGCCCTTCTTCACGGCACGTTCCTTCCGCCCCGGCCGCCCCTTGCGCTTCGGACCCTTTCCGGAAGCCGCCGCGCGCCTGCCCGCCCCCGCCTGACCCTTGCTCGCGCCTTCGCGCCCCTTTGGAACGACACGGCTGTGTCTCGGACCGCGGTGGCTCTCCGAGGCGCGCACCCGGTCGAGGATGTCCGAGAGGCCGAGATCGACCTGCCGCCGCTCCATGTCGACCTTCACCACCTGCACGGTGACCTTGTCGCCGAGCCGGTAGACCTTGCCCGTCTTCTCTCCCTGGAGAACGTGTGCCTTGTCGACGAAGCGGTAGTAGTCATCCGCCATCGTGGACACGTGCACCAGGCCTTCCACGAAATGCTCGATGAGCTCGATGAAGAGGCCGAACGCCGTCACGCCGGTGATGTAGCCCTCGAATTCATCCCCGACCTTGTCCGCCATGAAGCGGACCTTTTTCCACTGGACGAGCTCCCGCTCCGCTTCGTCCGCGCGGCGCTCGCGCTCGGACGTGTGCCGCGCGATCTCCGGCAGGTCGTCGGCGAGCTCGTCGCGCCGGTCCTCGGTCATGCGGCCCTGCCGCGATTCGCGCAGCGTCCGATGGACGACGAGATCCGGGTACCGGCGTATGGGCGAGGTGAAGTGCGTGTAGCTCTCGGCCGCAAGGCCGAAATGTCCGCGGTTCTGCGGGTCGTACCGCGCCTTCTGCATGGTGCGAAGCATCAGGAACGCGATGGGCTTCTCCTCCGGCGTCCCGTGCATCTTCTCGACGAGCTTCTGGAAATGCCGCGGCTTGACGTGCTCGGGCGGCGCCCCGATGCTGTACCCCAGCGTGGTCACGAACTCCTCGAACTCCTCCACCTTCAGCGGGTCTGGATCCTCATGGATCCGGTACAGGGTGGGCACGTCGTTGTCGTCGAGATGCTGCGCAACGGTTTCGTTGGCCAGCAGCATGAACTCTTCGATGATGCGGTGCGCGACGTTCCGCTCGGCGGCGATGATCGCCTCGACCAGTCCCGCATCGTCGAGGACGATCTCCGGCTCCTTCAGGTCGAAATCGATGGATCCGCGCCGGTGCCGCCGCTTGTTGAGCACCTCGAAGAGCTCGCGCATGGTCTCGAACAGCGGCACGAGGGGCTGGTACTGCGCGGTGATCGCCGGATCGTGCTCGGACAGGATGGCGTGAACCTCGTTGTAGGTCATCCGCGCATCGCTGTGGATCACGCCGTCGTGCAGTTCGTACCGCACGACGTTTCCCTTCCGATCCACTTCCATCAGGCAGGACTGCACCAGCCGGTCCACGTCCGGCTTGAGGCTGCAGATCCCCGTCGAAAGCTCCGCCGGGAACATGTGCACCGCCCGATCGGGGAAGTACACGGAGGTCGACCGCTCGTATGCCTCTTCGTCGAGCGCGGCGC
>JALZOC010000100.1 GCA_030857365.1 Acidobacteriota bacterium | reverse complement strand
CCATGGCCCCGTGCACGTGTCCATTGCTGGCGACGATGCTGCGGCCGCGGGAGCTGTAGGGTCCGCCCGTGAGGTCGGTCACCCGGCCGCCCGCCTCCTGCACGATCAGCGCTCCGGCGGCCATGTCCCAGGGATGCAGCGACTGCTCCCAGAATCCATCGAGGCGGCCGGCCGCGACGTAGCAGAGGTCGAGCGCGGCGGACCCCAGGCGGCGCACGGCGCGCGAGACCGCCAGGAACTCCGTGAAGAGCCCCATGAGCGCCTGCGCGTCCTGCTGCACGCTGTACGGGAATCCGGTGCACAGGAGGGAATCGATCAGCGTCGACGCCGTCGACACGCCGAGCGGCGTTCCGTTCAGCCACGCCCCGTGTCCGCGCTCCGCCGTGAACAGTTCCTTCCGGCTCGGGTCGTAGATCGCCGCGACGGCGGGGACGCCGGAGATCTCGAGCGCCAGCGACGAGCAGAATATCGGCAGGCCGTGCGCGTAGTTCGTCGTCCCGTCGACCGGGTCGAACACCCAGCAGTACTCCGGTGCCGCATCGAGGTCCGCGACCTCGGAAAATTCCTCTCCCAGGACGACGTGCCCCGGAAAGCGCTCGGCGATGAGCGCGCGAAACCCCCGTTCGACTGCCAGGTCGATTTCCGTGACGAGGTCGATGGCGCCCTTCTTGTCGACGCGCATCGCGCCGCCAAAACTCGCCATCTGGATCTGCCCGGCGCGGATGACGGATTCGACGGCGGTCGCGAGGAAGAGTGGAGGAACGGCCGGAACGGCTTCAGGCACCGGTCACCAGTTTCTTGACCATGCGCACTTCCATCCCCCCCTTGGCGCCGCGGCGGAGCACGACGTCGTCCATGAAGCTGCGCATGAAGAAGATGCCGCGGCCACTCGACTTGAGAATGTTCTCGGGGGCGAGCGGATCCGCGACCTCCTGCGGGTCGAAGCCTTCCCCCTCGTCCACGACCCGGACGATCAGCTCAGACGGATCGGTCACGGGGGCGAAGGAGAACTCGACGGTCACGAGCTTGCCCTCGTCCTCGCGATTGCCATGCTTGATCGCGTTGATCACGGACTCGCGGACTGCCACTCCGATCCAGTGAACGGCGTCTTCGTCCATTCCGCCAAGCTGTGCGACCCGGTCGCTCACGACCTGCACGAGGTCCACCATGTCGAAGCTGCTGTGGATCTGCAAACGGACCGTCCCGCCGCGCGTCAGCATGCGGGCACGCAGTCGCCGGCGCGGTTCCGGCCGGGCGCAGACGAACGGCTGGACACGGACTCTGAATGCACGCGGATGAGTAACATAGTAAACTGGATCCTTCGAAGAGTGCGAATGCTATAGTGCGGGGCATGTTTCGCGCGCCCGCCGACTCCAGCATCGTCCTCCCGTCTACCCGCGCATCCGGACGCGTACGTGTCCCGGGCGACAAGTCCATTTCGCACCGGTATGCGCTCATGGCCGCACTGGCGGACGGCGAGTCCCATGTCCACGGCTACTCGTCCGGGGCGGACTGTACTGCCACGCTCGCATGCCTGCGCGCGCTCGGCGTCTCCATTCGCAGGAGCGGACCGGCCGCGCTCGTCGTCGAGGGGCGCGGCGTCGGTGGACTGCAGGCGCCCCGGGAACCTCTCGACGCGGTCAATTCCGGGACCACGCTGCGGCTGATGTCCGGCATCCTCGCGGGCCACCCGTTCACGACGGTCATCGGCGGGGACGAGTCGCTGCAGCGCCGCCCGATGGGCCGCATCATCGAACCGCTGACCCGAATGGGGGCTCGGATCCAGGCGGCGGACAATCGGGCGCCGCTCACGATCAGCGGCGGGTCGCTGCACGGGATTGCGCACGAGCCGGCCGTGCCGAGCGCGCAGGTGAAGAGCGGGGTCCTCCTCGCGGGCCTCCATGCATCGGGGACCACTCGGGTGAACGAGCCCGTGCCGACACGGGATCACACCGAACGCGCGTTCGCGGCCTTCGGCGTCAGCGTCGTGCGCGATGGCACGGCGATCGAGATCTCGGGCGGACAGCGGCTCGAAGCGCGCCGACTCACCGTGCCGGGGGACATCTCCGGGGCCGCTTTCTGGGCCGCACTCGCCGGAGGGACACCCGGATCGCACATCGAGGTCGAGGGCGTCGGCCTCAACCCCTCCCGCATCGCGGTCCTGAAAATTTTCGAGGCTGCCGGCGTGCTCACGGCCAGGGCGGTCGACGAGGAGCGTGCCGGTGAACCGGTCGGCACGCTTCGATTCTCCGCGGACCGCTCGCTCAGCTTCACCGTGACGCCCGACGAGGTTCCCGGTGTCATCGACGAAATCCCGGCGCTCGCGGCGCTGGCCGCGATGATGCCCGAAGGGCGAACCTTCACCGTGCGCGGCGCCGCGGAACTGCGGGTCAAGGAGAGCGACCGCATCTCGGCGCTCGCGGCCGGCTTTCGCGCGATGGGCTCGGCGGTCCAGGAATACGACGACGGATTCACCCTGGAAGCCAGGCCCCTCAAGGGCGGTTCGGTTGACGCGGCGGGAGACCATCGCCTCGCCATGGCGTTCGCGATCGCGGCGACTCGCGCGGCGGCCCCCACCACGATCCTGGGCGCCTCGTCGGTGGACGTGTCGTACCCTGGATTTTTCGAAGAGCTCGCGCGCCTGACCGGTGACGTCCGATAAGATCTACCTCGTCGGCTTCATGGCGGCCGGCAAGACCACCGTCGCGCGGGCACTCGCGTCCCGGCTCGGCTGGCGTGCCGACGACGTGGATGAATTGATAGAGGCGCGGGAGCGCCGCACGGTGGCGGACATTTTCGCGCAGCGTGGCGAGCCCTACTTCCGGGTGCTCGAACGCGACATCCTCCGGCTCCTGCTGCCGCTGCGCCATCTGGTCGTCGCCACCGGCGGCGGCACCTTCATGGATCCCGACAATCGCGCCGCGATCAATCTCGACGGCGTGTCGGTCTGGCTCGACGTACCGTTCGAGGAGCTCCTCGCCCGCATCCCGGCGGATGGCCGGCGGCCCCTGGCGGCCGACCGGACGCAGCTGGAGCGGCTCTACGCGATCCGCCAGACCGCGTACGCGAATGCCAGGGTCCGCGTCGACGCAGGCGGTGCCCGGCCGGATGAAGTCGCCGAGCGCATCATCGAGGCCCTCGGATAGGACGCGCCCCGCACGGGCACGAACATGCGGTACCTGATTCTCTCGGACATCCACGCCAACATCGACGCGCTCGACAGCGTACTCGCGGCCGCGCCTCCGGCGGCGTGGGACCGCGTTGTCGTGCTCGGCGATCTCGTGGGATACGGGGCCGAGCCGAACCAGGTCGTCGACCGCGTCCTCGCGCTCGACCCGCTCCTCGTCATCCGCGGCAACCACGACAAGGCCGCCTGTGGCATCGATGACGGCAGCTCGTTCAACGTGGTCGCCAGGACCGCCGCGGAGTGGACGATGGGGACACTGAGGCCGGACAACCGCGAGTACCTCCGGCGGCTCCCGGCCGGGCCCGCCGTGGTGGACGAGGCGCTCGAAATCTGTCACGGCGCGCCGTTCGACGAAGACCACTACATCTTCGACTCCGAAGATGCGGCGCGGGCACTCGACGCCGCGAGCCGGCCGCTGTGCCTGTTCGGCCACACCCACCTGCCTGTCGTCTTCCTGCGCCACAGGGCACGGTTCGAGGGGTTCGCTCCCGAAGACGCTGACGCTGACGTGCCGATCGAACCAGGCGTCAGCTACCTGATCAATGTCGGGTCGGTCGGACAGCCGCGGGACGGGGACCCGCGCGCGGCATTCGGGATCTACGACGCGGCGGCAGCGTCGCTGCGGCTGCGCCGCGTTGCGTACCCGGTCGCCCTGGCGCAGCGCCGGATCCTCGACGCCGGTCTGCCGTCGAGCCTTGCGAGCCGATTGGGGATTGGTAGATAGGTTCCGGGTTCCGGGTTCCGGGTTCGGATGGAGGCCGTGGCTTGCGCCTTCAGGCGGAAGAGCGAAGGGTAGCTGGTAGCCGGTTACGCCCCCCGGTCCGCGTTCTTTCTCTGCGCCCGTTCTTCCCGCCGCTTCAGCTCCGCGGCGAACGCATCCTGCGCCGCGCGCGATCCGAGAATCCATCCCAGCACCATGCCGACGAGCAGGACGGCGGGGATGAAGATGAAGTGCGCCGCCGTCATGTTGCCGAAGTTCACCGGCGCCCGCCTGCCTCCACCCTGCGGCTCACGTCCGCCAGTTCGCGCTCGACCCGGCCGAGGCGCTGCCAGATCGACCAGAGATACCCGAACACCAGCACCCAGGCCACGGCGTACGCGGCGATCAGGAGCGGCGCCGCCGGGAGCTCCTCCCGCGCGGGCAGGTCCCCCGCGGGCACGAACCCTTCGGGCGCCTCGGGCGGCGGCTGGCCTGACGCCGTTGATGGGACCGCGTTCAGCGCCGCCAGCAGCGCCACGGTCGAAAGGACGATTCGCAGGAGTCGCGTCACGCGGCGTACGCTCATATCAATCCTCGAGGGCCAGAAACAGCGCGTCGAGCTCGGCGCGCCGATTCTCGAGCCGTACCCGCGCCGCGAGCAGGAGCACGTACAGCCCGATGAACATCACCACACACCACCAGAAGGTCCCCCGCATGACCGGTGGCAGCGTAGGAACGACGGACGTCAACGGGTGGACGGTCCGCCAGAGGTTCACGGACCAGTAGACAAAGGGCACGTTCGCCATGCCGAAAATCGCGACCACGGCCGACAGCTTCTCTGACCCCGCCCCGCCGTACCGGCGGAGCAGCAGGTACGCCACGAAGATCAGCCACATCACGAGCGCCGACGTCAGCTTGGCATCCCACTGCCAGTAGACGCCCCACGCCTTTCGTCCCCAGAGCGGACCCGTCATCAGTCCGATCAACCCGAACACAACCGCCAGTTCGGCCGCGGCGAGGGCGACCCGGTCCGCGCTCTTGCGGCCCCTGATCAGCACGACCGCGCTTGCCAGGCCGCAGGTGAACGCCGCCGAGAACATCGCGAACCACGCAGGCACGTGAAAGTAGAAGATTTTCTGGACGAGGCCCATGGTCGATTCGATCGGTGCCCCGGCAATCAGCACCAGCGCGTACGCGAACATGGCGGCGAGGACGACGACCGCCGGCGCAAACAGGTTTCTCATTCGTGTGTCCGCCGCGGAGCTGCAGCTCCGCGCTACGTTCTTCATTCCGTCATCGCCGTCTCGAACGTCCACAACGCCAGCGTGATGAAGACGACGTCGAAGAAGGCCAGCATCGACAGCCACGCTGTCGCCATCGGCAGGTCCACGTCGGGCTGCAGCAGCGCCGCCGTGCCCCGCACGCCGCCGATGATCACAGGAATTGTAATCGGATACAGGAGAATCGGGAGCAGCACGTCGCGGCTCCGCGCCCGCACCAGCATCGCGGCGAACAGCGTCCCGACCGCGGCAAAGCCAATCGTGCCCGTGGCGAGCAGCGCCCCCATCAGCACGGGATGCCGGAAGATCGGCGCCTGGAACATCAGCGCGACGAGCGGGACCACGATCGCCTCGACCACGGCCAGCAGCAGGAGGACCCCGACGAGCTTCCCGACATAGAGCGCCGGCCGCTCGACGGGAGCGAGCATGAGGGCCCGCAGCGTCTCGCTCTGTCGTTCCCGCTCGAATGCGCGGCCCAGCGCCAGCGTGCCCGAGAACGCAATCGCGATCCACAGGATACCCGCCGCGGCGTCCTCGACGGGCCGCCCGTCACGAACGAAACCGAACGCAAACACCAGCACGCACGAGACGGCAAAGAACAGGGTCGTGTAAACGATTTCCCGGCTGCGGATTTCGATCAGCAGATCCTTGCGGACGACGAGCCATACGGTCCGCAGGAACACCCCGCTACGTCCCCGCCGCGCAGACCGTGCGGTACCGCTCGCGCAGCGTACCGGTGCCGGCGGCCAGGAGCGTCAGCGTGGCTCGCTGCAGGACGACTGCGCGATCGACCAGCCCTTCAATCGTTTCCAGGTCGTGGGTCGTCAACAGCACGATGCACCCCGCCTCCCGCAGGTGTCCGAGGCGAGCCCGCAGCGCCCCGGTGGCGGTATCGTCGAGGCCGGTGAACGGCTCGTCGAGCAGGACGAGACGGGGATCGTGCAGCAAGGCGCGCTCGAGTGCCAGCCGCTGGCGCATGCCGCGAGAGTATCGCCCGACGGGGTCGTCCCTGTGGCCCAGCCCAGAGCGCTCGAGCGCCGCGGCCACGCGCGACGACAGATCGGGGAGTCCGTACAGCCGTCCGAAGAAGGCCAGATTCTCCGCCGCGGTCAGCTCCGGGTATACGTAGAGATCGTGTCCGAGAACGCCCACCCGGCCGCGCAGGTCCACGCCGGACGATTTCGCCGTGTGCTCACCGTAACGGACCTCACCCGCGCTGGGCTCGAGAAGCGTGGCCGCGATGGAGAGCAGCGTGGACTTGCCGGCGCCGTTCGGGCCGAGCACCGCAACGATCTCCCCGGACTCGCATCGGAGGGAGACGTCCCGGAGCACGCGGCGGCGGCCGAAATGCCGGGAAACGTCGACGAAGGTGAGGGAGGTGAAGTCTGCGGGCGGCCTGCGTAACGTCATCGATTGCTATGCGGCCGCTTCCTCGTCGATTTCCGCATACAGGCGCTCCAGCGCAGCGACGAGCTCCCGACGGCGGGCCGTGTAGCGCGCGGCGTCCACGACTCCCGCCTTGTGCTGCTCCTCGAGCGCCACGAGCTCGGTAAACAGACGATCCCGCTTGGCTTCGAGCCGCCGCCGGCCAGCCTCGTCCCCGCTCCGGCTTCGCAGCCGCACGCTGCCCCACAAACCGCCGAGCAGTATCAGGACCGCCACTCCGAGCGCCACGTTGCGGGGCCACACCGGCTGGTGCGGGAGCCCGGAGAAGGCGAGTGCGATCGTGCCCCCCGCGGGGACGGCAGGCCCTTTCGCCACGATGAAGGTCTGACCCTGCACGGGCATCTCCCGGTGCTCGGCGATCTGCGGCGACTGGACCTGCATGTCGCCTACCTTCTGCGCCATCATGCTGAACTGCGCGAGCGGCGCGGGCAGCTTCTGCGCGAACGACAGCGTCGGGCCCTTGATCGGCAGCGAGTACCCGAACTGCACCAGCGTCGACCCTGGAGGAAACGGACCGGCGAGTGTCACGCGCCTGCCCGCCACGGTGGCCAGCGCGCCAGAGCCTTCGAGCACTCCGGCCCCCTCGGCGCGGTCCGGCAGGTCGAACAGCAGCGGCTCCTGAGGCTGCACGGCCGCACTCGCCCGGTTGACGACTTCGAGGACGTTGAAGACGCTCAGCGCCTCGTCCCCCATTTCGATGATGAAGCGTGTCTGGGCTCCGAGGACGACCGAACCGCGCTCGGCTGGCCGTCCGCCGGCCGCCGTGTCCTCTGCCGCGGTCCCCGGACCGGCACTGCCGCTGGCCACCAGCGCGACCCTGATGCCGCCCGATGAAGGCACCACGAACGGCTGCGACTCGATCCGCTCGCCGTCGACGGTGGCGCTTGCCTTGACGGTCGAACCGGGGCGCAACCCGGGGAACTCGGCGCGCCCTTGCTCGTTGGTTGTGGCGGTGAGCGGTGAGGGGCCGCCCGTGAGCTCGACGGGATGGGCCTGAACCACGTTCGACATCGAGCCGCGAACGACGCGAACCGTCACCGTTCCGACCGGCAGGTCGCTCACGGGCAGCGGCCGGCCGGACATCTGCTTCGCGTCGGGCATCTGCGGGGCGCCGCCCGCGGCCTGCGCGAACCCCAGCGGCACCCCGGAATGCCCGGCGCACATGACCACTGCGAAAATCACGAGCATGGACCGGCGAAGACTCGTCACGCGGTCTGCGCCTCCAGCCGCAGGCCGCAGCGCTTGCAGAAGGCGGCGTCGGTATCGTTGCCGGTGCTGCACGCGG
>JALZOC010000099.1 GCA_030857365.1 Acidobacteriota bacterium | reverse complement strand
GCAGGCATTGAAAGCTCCTCTCCAGGCTCACGCGCCTCGAATCGCGGCAAGGAACGTGTCGCCGAGATCCTGCGCCTTGCGCGCGCCGACGCCGCGGATGCCGTGGAGCGCTTCGATCGTGGTCGGACGGATGCGCGCCAGTTCCCGCAGCGTGGTGTCGTGGAAGATGACGTACGGAGGGACGCCCCGCGAGCGCGCGATCTCGAGGCGGACGGCCCGCAGGCGTTCGAACAGATCCCGATCCACGTCCTGCCAGGATTCGGCTTCGATTCGCGACCGCTTGGCAACGCGATCCTTGACGGGGCGGCGCTGGCGCGCCAGCACGAGGTCGGCTTCGGCGTCCGGCGCCTTCAACAGCGCCACTCCCCGTTCCGTCAGCGCGACGACCGGAAACGCATCGTCTGTCTGGCGCAGAAACCCGTGGGCGATGAGCTGCTCGACGTAGCCCCTGACCTCGGGGACGGGCAAATCACGGAGCAGCCCGAACGTGCTCAGCTGGTGGTGACGCCGGGATGTGATCCCCTCGATCTCGCTCCCGCACAGCACGTTCGCCACGTGCGCCACGCCGAACCGCTGGCCCACGCGGGCCACGCACGAGAGAATCTTCCGGGCGAGAACGACCGGCTCCCCCGCCGTTTCCAGCTCGTCCAGGCAGTAGTCGCAGGCGCTGCAGTCCCCCCGGGCGTATATATCGCCGAAGTAGGTCACGAGGTGCCGGTGACGGCACCCGACGTTCGCCGCGTACCGCTCGATATCGCGCAGCATCTTGCGGGCCGAATCCGTGAGCTCGCCGTTGCGCTCGAGCATGAGCCGCCACTTCATGAAGTCGGCGGTCGAGTACAGGAGCACACACTCCGCTTCGAGGCCGTCTCGTCCGGCGCGGCCCGATTCCTGCTGGTAGTGTTCGAGCGACTGCGGAGCGCCGGCATGAACGACGAAGCGAACGTCCGACCGATCGATCCCCATCCCGAAGGCGACCGTCGCGACGATCACGTCCGCGTCCTCCTCGAGAAACGCGGTTTGATTCCGGCTGCGCTCCGCGTCGGCCAGGCCCGCGTGGTAGGGCAGCGCCCGCACGCCGCTTCCGCGCAGCCACGCGGCGAGCGCGTCGACCTCGCGCCGGGACGTGCAGTAAATGATGCCCGCCTGGCCCCGGTGACGCGCGAGGACATCCAGCAGCTGGCGTTTGAGGTTGGATCGCGCGAGCACCCGGTAGACGAGATTGGGCCTGTCGAAGGAGCCGACAAGCTCGAGCGGGTCGTTCAGGCCAAGCTGCAGCGCGATGTCGCGCCGCACGCGCGCGGTCGCGGTCGCGGTGTAGGCGTGGAGACTCACACCGGGCCACAAATCCCGCAGCCGCCCGAGCTGCCGATACTCCGGCCGGAAGTCGTGGCCCCACTGGCTGATGCAATGCGCTTCGTCCACGGCAACGAAGCTGACCTGGCACTGCGACAGCAGCTTCAGAAACCCGTCACCCCCTTCTCCGACGAGGCGCTCGGGAGAGACGTACAGCAGGCGGAAGCGGCCTTCCCGGAGCCCCGCCACAACCGACGCCTTGGTCTCCGCGCCGAGCGAGCTGTTGTACAGCGCGGCAGGCACGCCGTTGCCAACGAGCGTATCGACCTGATCCTTCATCAGCGAGATGAGCGGGGACACCACGACGGCGAGCCCCTGACGCACCACCGCGGGAGCCTGGAAGCACAATGACTTCCCCCCACCGGTCGGCAGCACGACGATCGAATCGCGCGCCGAGAGGATCGCGTCCATCGCCTCGCGCTGCAGCGGACGGAACGAGGTATAACCCCAATAGCGTTCGAGCGCCTCGGCGAGCGCGCCGTCGGAAGACACAGCCGGGAACATGTCGGGTGCCTCCATGGTAACGGATGCCGCGGGGAGTCTCGTGCCGTTTCTTTCGGAAAGTGCTTGCGGATTGTTCTGCGCGCGGGGCGCGTTCCACATCGACCCGTGGGAGCCCGTCGCCCGCGCCCTCATCACACACGCGCACGCCGACCACGCACGACCGGGCAGCGCCGCGTATCTCTGCGCCGCACCCGCCGAGCCCCTGCTCCGGCGCCGGCTGGGCGCCGAAGCCCGCATCGAATCGCTGCCCTACGGCGCGCCGCTGACTCTCGGAGAGGTGCGCGCCAGCTTCCACCCGGCGGGGCACGTGCTGGGTTCGGCGCAGATTCGGCTGGAGTCCACGGAGGGCGTGTGGGTTGTCGCCGGGGACTACAAGCGCGCTGCCGACCCGACCTGCACCCCGTTCGAGCCGCATCCGCTGCGACATCTTCATCACCGAATCGACGTTCGGGCTTCCCATCTACCGCTGGGATCCGACGGCCGCGGTGGTGGACGACATCGCGAACTGGTGGCAGGGGAACGGTGACGACGGGAGGACGTCGGTGCTGTTCTGCTACACCCTTGGCAAGGCGCAGCGAATCCTGGCGGAGCTGATGCGGGTCACGGACCGCCCGGTCTACGCGCATGGAATGATGCTCGGAATGATCGATGCCTATCGGGACGTCGGCATCGCGATGCTGCCGGTCCGGCCGGTCATCGAACGCGCGAAAGGCGCGAGGTCCACGGCGGCCTCCTTTGCGGGAGAGCTCGTGCTGGCGCCGCTCTCGGCACGCGGGACGCCGTGGATGCGGCGGCTGGGAGACGTCTCGGACGCGTTCGCATCCGGCCTGATGCGCGTCCGCGGCGTCCGCCGCCAGCGCGGCTTCGATCGCGGCTTCGTGCTCTCCGATCATGCCGACTGGCCGGCGCTGCTGCAGACGGTCGCCGACACCGGCGCGAGCCGCGTGCTCGCCACGCACGGGTATGCGGACCCGCTGGCGCGCTACTTCTCGGATCGCGGCCTGCAGGCGGGCACGATCCGGACTGCCTGGGAAGGCGAGCCGTCCGGCGACTGAGCGGGCCGTCACATGAAACGCTTCGCCGCGCTGTACGACGCCGTCGATCGCACGACGTCCACGAACGCGAAGGTCGGCGCCATGGTGCGCTATTTCCAGGCGGCGCCCCCCGAAGACGCCGCGTGGGCGGTCTTCTTTCTGACGGGTCGCCGGCTGAAGCGGCTGGTGCCGGCGGCGGCCATCCGTGATTGGACCGTTGCCGCAACGGGAATCGACGACTGGCTGCTCCAGGAATGCTATGCCGTGGTCGGCGACGGCGCCGAAACCGCGGCCCTGATCCTCGATCAGGTGGCGGCGGACGCCGCCGACAACACGCCGCTCGCCGCGTGGGTGCAGACGCGCATCCTGCCGCTCCGGGACATGAATCCGCCGGCGCAGCAGGCGCGGGTGAGCGCGTGGTGGACCGCGCTCGATCGCAGCCAGCGGTTCATGCTGCTGAAACTCCTGACGGGCGAGCTGCGGGTCGGCGTGTCGCAGACGCTCGTCGTCCGTGCGCTCGCGGAGACGGCGGGGTTGCCCGCCACGACTGTGCGTAGATCAGCACGGCGTCGCGACCGGGCAGCGGCCGGCGCGCCAGCCTGCTGACCGACTACACGTTCGGCCTGTGGGACGCGGGTGAACTCGTGCCGATCGCCAAGGCGTATTCAGGACTGTCGAACGAGGAGATCGCCGAGATGGACCGCTGGATCAGGCGCCACACGCGAGAGCGCTTCGGCCCCGTCCGCCACGTCGAACCGGCGCAGGTATTCGAGCTCGGGTTCGACGCGATTGCCCCCTCGACGCGTCACCGCTCCGGGATTGCCGTCCGCTTCCCCCGCATGCTGCGCTGGCGCAAAGACAAGAAACCGGAGGAGGCCGACACCCTCGACGCTCTGCGCACCCTGCTGGAGCAGAGCGCACACCACGCAGCCACGAAACGGAAGGTCTCGCGCCGGCGCTGATGATGGTAACGGCGCTTGTGCCCGGCGTCGCGACGGTGCGCGTGAACCGTGCTGCCGCCCCGAGGCAGCGCCACCCGTGCTTCACGCTCACCTCGTAAACCGCACCGAGCTCGCCACTTTCCGGAAGACCGGCTCGTAGGCGCCGAATTCATTGTCGGGCGCGACACCAATCAGGTAGAACAGCGTGCCATCCTGCATTAGCGTCGTGAAGACGTTCACCCGCTCGGTACCTCCGGTCGCGTCCGACACGTTGCGGAGCGTCGTTGTGAGTCCCGCACGGCCGCCGATCGTGGCGCGGCTGTACCCCCCCGCCTGCTCGAGGCGTGGGTTCGCCTGGGCGAGCGACTGCAGGAGTTCCTCCGTTGCCGTCCGCAGATCACGTGCCTCGTTGGTGGCCACGCCCGCTTCGGCGCCGTGCGTGAACACGCTCTGCTCGTTCGCGGTCCCATAGGCCCCCTCGGGCGCGAAGGTCACGGAGTTGTTGCCGGGCAGCTCGCGCCAGTTCGACGGGACGCTGATCCGGAAGACGTTGCCTTCGTTGTAGGCCGTGAAATTCCCCGAGGGCCGCGGAACGTTTCCCGTAATCCGTCCCGCCGGTCGCCCCGGCGCACCTTCGGGCCCGCGATTACCCGCGTTGGCTTTCGCCGCCTGCTCCGTGCTCGGCGCCGGTGACATCTGGCGCAGCCGTGCCTGCGCGCTCTGGAAGCCATTGGTGTCGCGGACCGGGTTCTGCACGCGCAGCGACTCCGCCTCCTTGTTGATGTAGCTGTACCGGTTGCCCGGGTCGGGATGGCCGCTCATCCACTGCGGCCCGCCAGAGCCCCCCTGGGCTTGGATGGTCTTGAACATGTTGGCCATGTCGCGCGGGTCATAGCCAGCCCGGGCCATGATCTGCGCACCGTCAAGGTCGGCCTGCTTCTCGAACTCGCGGCTGAACCGCAAAAACGCCGTGCCGAGGCCGAACTGAGTGCCCTGCGCGATGACATTGCCGGTCCGTCCGCCCACAATCGCCCCGAGGACGGCCCCCGCGATGGTCCCGACCTGGTACTTGGTGGCCTTCGTCGCCTGGGCCGTGCCGTGGCGAAGGGCGACATGGCTGATCTCGTGCGCCAGCACGCCGACAACCTCCCCTTCGCTTTTTGCGGCCTCGATCATGCCGCGGTTCACGTACATCGGTCCGCCCGGGAGCGCAAAGGCGTTGATCTCCTTGACGTTCACGACCTTGAACGTGTACTTGAACTCCGGGTGCCGCTGGTCTGCCGGGATCGCATCGACGAGCCGGCGCCCGATGTCCTGCACGTAGGAGGTCACGTTATCGTCGCGCATGATGGGCAATTGCTGTTCGACTTGACCGGCCGCTTCCTGGCCGAGCTGCACGTCCTGCTGCGGCGTGTACTTGTTCTTGGGCGCCTTGATCGCCGTCTGGGCGACCGCTCCGTCGACCGACAACAGCGCGGCCAGCGCGACAGCGCACAAACCGGACATTCGCATGCAATATCTCCTCACTGGCTACAGTAACGGATCGCCGGAACCCTGTAGAACCACGTAAAACCCCGTCGACCTGAGAAGCTCATGCGGAATCCATGCCCAGCCTGTGCCCGCTGCGGCCTCCCGGGCTTCGGCTGGCAAGCCACTCGGCAGTGTTGGACTCAGCAGCGGCCGGCCGGCTGTGGGATTATGCCCTGGTGATCACCGCCACCGCCTCACTCGCCCGCCGCATCGAACTCGCCGAAACCTCCCTTGTCGTCGGGATGGGGCGATGCGTCGCGGCGCGCCTCGGCGACGACGACGTGATCGTGGTGCCCGTGGCGGGCGGGGCCGCGGTGATGCCGGGCCGAGGTTCCCCGCTCAGCAAGGTCGCCGGCCTGGGCTTCGAGCCGCTCGACGAAGACGCCCTGGCGGCCGTGGAAGCTGAGTTTGCGCGGTTCGGCACGCCCGTTCGAGTCGAGCTGTCGTCGCTCGGCGATCCGTCCCTGGGCAAGCTCCTGTCGTCGCGGGGTTACCTGCTCTCCGGATTCGAGAACGTCCTCGGGCTGCCGCTGCCGTCGCCTCCGTCGACCCCTTCGCATCCAGCCTCCGCAGCCCTCACGATCGAGCGACTCCCCATGCAGGACCCGGAGGAGTGGATACGCGTGGTCACCGCCGGATTCATGCACCCGGATACATTCGATGGTCCTCCTCCCATCGAGGTCATCGACGCCCAGGGGATAGACCTGATCGTCAGGGATCTGACGGCCCTTGAAGGGCTCTCACTCTTTCTCGCGAGGTGGGACGGCACAGTCGCCGGGGGCGCGGGCATGCGTATCGCGGAAGGAGTCGCCCAGCTCAGTGGGGCCGCAACTCTTCCTCAGCACCGGCGCCGCGGCGTGCAGACGGCGCTGCTCGGGGTGCGGCTGGCGGCCGCCGCGCAGGCCGGCTGCGACATCGCCGTCGTGACCACCGAGCCGGGCTCGAAGTCCCAGGCCAATGCGCATCGTCAGGGCTTTGAGCTGCTGTACGTACGGGCGGTGCTCATCAAGCCCGCTTCGGCTTGACGCCGGCCACAAGGGGCGTCCGCAGTCTCGCACTGCGGCTCCCGCCCTACTCGACCCGGCCTGCCTTCTGGATCCGGTGGAGCAGCACCGCCATGCGCTTGGTCTGCGACGGCAGCGTCGTCAGGTCCGCGGTCTCCCTGACCGTGTGGTCGTTGCGCCCCATGAGACCAACGCCGTCGATGATCGTCTTGATCTTCCCGGCCACGAACGAGACGTCGGCTGCACCGGCCCGGTCCGGATTGACGGCCGCGACCGCGCCGAATCCCAGGTCCCGGCTGGCGCGGTCGTACATCGCCAGCAAACGGGCGTTGCCCTCCGTCGGGGCCATCGGCGGGTAGCCCTCCTCGAAGGTAATCGTCGCACGCGTGTGTGGCAGCGATGCCGCCGCGATGGCCTCCATCTTCTGGCGCGCCTTGCTGAACTGCTCCGCAGACAGCGCGCGGAGATCGCCCGAGACGACGGCCCGCTCCGCGATGACGTTCGACTTCCCGAACGCGGTGCCACGCATCTGCACCGCATCGAACTCCACGGTCGTCCCGCCCAGCACCACACCCGGATTGAACGTCAGGTGCGCCTCGCCCGCCATCTGTTCGCGGAACGCGTTTATGACGCGGGCCATCTCGTACACCGCCCCGAACCCGATGTCCTCCCGGAAGATCTGTGACGAATGCGCGGGGACGCCAGTGACGGTCAGCTGCCATCCGGCCGTCCCTCGGCTGGCCGTGACGCCGAGCTTTGGATCGCCCGGACCATTCTCGAAACCGATGGCGATGTCAGCCCCCTCGGCCGCCGCCAGCAGCGCCGCCCTCGCGGCGCTCAACGGATCGCCCGAGTCTTCCTCGTCGCCGGTCAGGACCACGACGAGGTTCATGGCATCGAGCGCGCCCGTCGCTTTCAGCGCCTTGAGCGCTGAAAGCATCACGACGTCGCCCCCCTTCATGTCGATGATGCCTGGCCCCCGGGCGGTTCGCTCGTCGAGGCGCTCGAACTTCTGGAATGGCGAATCCTTCTCGAACACCGTGTCGACGTGCCCGATGAGCAGGATGCGCGGCCCGGTACCCGGGTGGTCCGCAACCAGGTGCCCGGCGCGCTTGAACGCGGCGCCGTCGATCCAGCGAGTCTGGAATCCAAGCGCCTCCAGTTCCGCACTGAACACCCGCCCGACCTCCCGGACACCCTCGAAGTTCTGCGTCCCGCTGTTGATGTTCACGACGCGCTCGAGCAGCGCGAGCGCCTCGTCGTTGTGAGTGTCGATGAAGCGGACCAGCGCGCGCTCGTCGGCGGACGGCGTCTCCGACTGGATGAACGGCAGTGCCACGACGAGAGCCGACACGAGCGTCGCCCCGAACGCAACTGGATCGGTCACAAGCCTGATCCTCCTTACCTGATGTTACCGCGCAGCAGCGTCAGCGGGCCAAACACCGGCTGGCCGAGACGCCCGGCATCGACGCCGATGGTGCCGTCCAGCCGGTACCCGAGAGGCTGCCGGTTCACCGCGCGCCGCACGGCGTCGGCG
>JALZOC010000671.1 GCA_030857365.1 Acidobacteriota bacterium | reverse complement strand
CGATCGGGGAAGTACACGGAGGTCGACCGCTCGTATGCCTCTTCGTCGAGCGCGGTGCCTTCCGCCACATAATGGGCGACATCCGCGATGTGCACGCCCAGCCAGTAATGGCCGCCCGGCATCCGCTCCAGCGTAATGGCGTCGTCGAAGTCGCGCGCGTGCTCGCCGTCGATCGTGACCGTGACGACAGACCTGAAGTCGGTCCGGCCGGCCACGTCCGTCGCGCGCACTTCAGCGCCGGCCCGGGACGCCTCCGCCACCGCTTCTTCGCTGTGCTCGTCAGGGAGGCCGAACTTGCGGATGATGATCTCGTTGTCGACCCCGGGCTCGTTGATGTCCCCGAGGACCTCCTTCACCCGGCCGAGGGGCCCTCGCGTGGGGGTCGGCCATCGGGTGATTTCGACCACGACCATGTCGCCTGGCGCGGCGTCGAGGTGCTCGCCGGCCGGGATCTGCACGTCCATGATGAGGCGGCGGTCGAACGGCACCACGAAGCCGATGCCCATGGCGTCGAGATCGAACCGGCCGACGACCGTGTCCGATCCTCGCTCCAGCACGCGGACAATCCGCCCCTCGGCGCGGTCGGCGCTGACGCGCTCGAGCCGGGCAACGACTCGATCGCCATGCATCGCCTGGTTCAGATTGCTGCCCGCGATGTACAAGTCGCCCTTGACGTTCTCCAGGGGCCGGTCGGGCACGACGAAGCCGAAACCCCTTGGATGGGTCACCATCTTGCCGACGATCAGGTTCATCTTGTCCGGGAGCCCGAACCGGTTTCCCCGCGTCTCGACGAGGGCCCCGCTCTCGACCAGGTCCGCCAGCAGGCGCTTGAATATGGGGCGCTCCTCCCGGGGCAGTTTGAGGGCCTGCAGCAGCTCGCGGGGGGTGGCGGGGTGGTCCAGCTTGTCGCGCACCGCCTTCAACAGCTGCTCATGATTCAACATCCTCACGATTTTAGCGGCTTTGGCGCCGACTGTCCGGAACGGCACACATTGGGGCTGGTTTATTCCAACCGCGGGGCCCGTGCCTGAGTCTAGTGACTGTGTGATGGCCACCGTGCGCGCCCCCCGCGATGAGGCCACTGACCTGGACCTCGTGCGCCTCGCCCAGGCGGGCGACCTCGACGCCTTCGGCGAGCTGGTCGAACGGAACCGGCGCGCGGTGTTCAGGGCGGCGCTTGCCTGCGTGCGCTCCCCGGCCGAGGCGGACGACGTCGCGCAGGAGGCGTTCGTCACCGCCTTTACGAAGCTCGGCACGTCCCGCGGGGACGCGCAATTCCGCACCTGGCTGCTGGCGATCACGTGGCGCAAGGCGATCGACCGCCGGAAGAGCGTGATGCGGTGGCTGCGTCTGAGCGTCGGACCGCCGCGCGACGAGGCCGGCGAGGACGCCTTCGATTACATGGACCGGGTGCCGTCGGGGGACCGCTCCCAGGAGGAGACGGTCGTCGACGACGAATTGCAGCGCAACGTGACGCGGCTGATTGGGACGCTGCCAAAGAAGCTCGGTGACGCGCTCCTCCTCGCCGGAACCGGCGAGCACACGTACGAGGAAATCAGCCGGATGCTGGGAACGCCTCTCGGCACCGTCAAATGGCGCGTATCAGAGGCGCGGCGCATCCTGAAGCGGAAGCTGGCTGCCCTGGGATATGCATATGAGTGAGCAACACCCTTCTCCCGATCGTCCCGGCCGCTCCGTGCTGCGCGACGCCGCGGTCGATCACGCGATCGACCGCGCCGTGCGGCGGATGGTGCAGATCGATCCGGGCCCCGGGCTGGGCCGGCGTGTGCGGTCGCGGATCGCGACGCCGGCACTCAGGCGATCCCGGTACTCGGCGCCGTACCTGGCCGCAGCAGGTGCCCTTGCCATGCTGGTGCTCGTCGTCGGGCTGCTGCGGCCGGAGGTCGCGAGGGACACGGCCCCGACCACGCCCCCCGGCGGCCAGGCGGCGCCCGCCGCGCCACGCGCTCACGTGCTCACCGGCGCTGAGGAGCGGAAAGGGGCCACGGAATCACTTTCCTCCGATCCGGCGATGAGGTCGGTGCCTCCCGGCGCCGCCGACTCGCAGGCGGCGAGCAAGGCGGCCCCGGCGCCGCAGCCGGCGTATGACCGAGCCGAAGGAGTGTCGCCGCTCGCGGTCGTCGCACCGGCGGATGCGAAGGTGCGTGCCGAAGCGATCCCGATGCCGGCAATCGTGAACCTGTTCGGCGCGGCCGGGAACTCGGTGACGGGCGCGAACGTCGCGGGCGTCGCGGAGTCGACCGTAACGCCGCCGGCCAGGCCGATGGCGAGCCCGCTGGAGATCGTCAACCTTGCCCTGCCGCCGCTCACAATCGAGCCGCTGCGAATCCCACCTATCCCGGCGTCCGGGAAGGCGCCTTAGGCAAGGGGGTTCGGTTGAATCCCAGGAGACAGACCACATGTTGAAACGACTTCTGACCACGTGCCTGACCGTTGGCGTACTGACTGCGGCACTCTCGGCGCAGGAAAAGCCTCCGGCAGCGAAACCCGTTTCTGGCAAGGCGCCGGCCGCGTCAACGGACGTGACGAAGCGGCGAAACGTCAACATCGACATCGCCATCACGGATCAGACGGGCACCTCGGAGCCGGTGAAGAAGGTGGTGACGATGATCGTCAGCGACCGGCAGATGGGCAGCGTCCGG
>JALZOC010000670.1 GCA_030857365.1 Acidobacteriota bacterium | reverse complement strand
GATAGAACGGCACGGGATGCCCCGCGCGCGGCGTCACCGGTCCGGAAATGCCCTGTTTCCGCATCAGCACCATGTGCAGGGCGACCAGTGCGATGAGCGCGGCCGGGAGAAAAATGACGTGAGCCGAATACCAGCGCGTCAGCGTCAGGGCGCCGATCGTCGAGCCGCCCTGCAGGACGCCGGCGACGATCTCCCCGCCGAGCGGTGTGAGCTTCGCGATGTTGATCGTGACGACCGTCGCCCAGTACGCCCGCTGATCCCAGGGCAGGAGGTATCCGGTGAGCGAAAAGGCGAGCACGAGGCCGAACAATGCGAGCCCCGAGAGCCACGTCACCTCCCGCGGCGGCTTGTACGAACCGAACACAATGACGCGCAGCATGTGCGCCACCATCGCCACGACGATGAAGCTGGCGCCGTAGTGGTGCAGGCCCCGCACGAGCCGTCCGGCGGTGAAGCTCGTGATGAACCGGACGCTGTCGTACGCATGATCGGGTGTGGGGGCGTAATAGAGCGTGAGGAACGCGCCCGTCAGCAGCTGGATGGAGAGCAGCGCCAGCAGGATGCTGCCGAGCGTGAAGAACCAGCCGGTGCCGGGCGGCAGCGGCTCGTCGAGCATGACCTTGGCCGCACCCCGATAGCCGGTCCGGGCGTTCAGCCAGTCGCCGAGCCCGAGGCGGGCAACGAGGCGTCTCACAGCCGCACCAGGACCGAGGCGTCCGCCGGATCGATCCGCGCGTCGATGCGATCGAGAGGCCTCGGTGGAGGCCCGGCCACCACCGTGCCGTCGGGGGCAAACACCCCGCCGTGGCAGGGGCATTTGAATGCCCTGTTCTCGCCGTCCCACTGCACCTGACACCCGAGGTGAGTGCACGTGGCGGACAGGGCATGGATGGACTCGCGGCCGTCCCACACCAGGAACACCGTTTCCCGTGCCCGTTCCCGGTACCACCCGTCCACGCGGGAGAGCGACAGGATGCGCGCGACCGGCTCGTTGGCCCTCAGCTCCGCCGTACTGCCGGCGCGAATCCATCGCACGCCGGCGGGGGGGGCCGGCGGACGCAGCGCGAAGGCGCCGAGCAGCGCCGAAAGTCCGCCCCCCACAATCGCCAGGGTGGCATTGACGAAGACGACCAGGGCGCGGCGGCGGCCGGGGGGTGCGGAGTGATCGATGCAATCAGGCATGAGTAGAGGGAGCGACTGCCAAGCCGGGGCCAATCGCCTCGCGCCGTATCTTACGGCGGGGGCGCGCAAATTGCGACTGTGCGGGGCCGCGGCACTTCGGGAATCGTAAGTGCTTTCGCGCCGACGCGGACCCCGAGCGTGAAGTCGAAACCCTGCTAGCGGAGTGTCTCGAGGTAGGCCTTTGCCGAGGGGGTGCCCAGGAGGCGCAGCTTGGCCCGGATCTCCTCCCGGACCTCCGGATCCCGCTCGCGCGCCGCGATGCGAATCAACTCGGTGTCCGCCCGCGCGCTGAACAGCCCACGGATGATCGGCCGCTTCATGTCCCTCGCACCCGCCTGTGAGCGGACGTAGAGCGTCGCCAGCTGCTCGCGCGCGCCGGCCTGCCCGAGCGCGGCGATGGCGGCGTTACGCAGCGCACGATCCCGTTCGGACTGCGCGATGCGCATCAGGGCGGGCGACGCCTCACGCTGGCCGAGCGAGGTCACGACCTGGTGCTTGACGCGGTCGCTCGCCGTCGCGTAGACCTGCAGCAACTCGGTCGCAACGGCCGGTCCGTCGAGCCGGCCGAGCTCCCGAACGGCCGCCAGCCGGACCGGGTCGGGACCGGTCCTGGCCACCTCCAGGACGGTCGCGCGCGCCTCGGCCTGGCTCGATTGGGCGAGCAGGAACAGGGCGCGGCGTGCATCGCCCGGGTCATGTCCACTGAGCGCGATGTCGCGGAGCATCGGGATGACCTTCAGCGCATCGGTGTGCATCAGGCTGCCGAGCGCCTGGAGGCGCAGGTCCGTGTCCGGCCGGAAACCTTCGGCAATCCACGCGGGAGGCGCAGCCGAGGGGGGCGGCGGCACCGGCGGGGTGGGAAGGGAGGGCAGGATTGGCCCGGCGCCGACGACCGGTGGCGCCGGCGGAGGTGGCGGCGGCGGCGGCGGAACGGCCGTGTACCACAACACATCGTTGCGTCGGAGTCGCTGCGCGATCTCGATCCGCAGGGATCGCGCCGGCTTCACCCAGCGGCTGCGCGGGTACTCGCGTTCCAGGCGCTGGATCGTGGCGACCGCGGCCGCCGCGTCGCGCGCCTGGCTCTCACAATGCGCCAGCCAGAAGAGCGCTTCGTCGCGGTTCGGCTCCTTGGGGTCGCTCGCCGCAGCCCGCAATTCCGGAATCGCCGGCGCCCACTGCTCGTCGGCGATGAGGTCCTTGGCACGGCCGAGCCGCTGCGACTCGGGAGCCGCCAGCGAGACGGCCGGGCTCGCAAGAAGCGCCGCGCAGATGCACAGGGCGCCGGCCCAGACAGCAGTTGGTCGATGCGCCATGGTTGTATCTCCTGCCCCCGTTGACTACAGTCCCGCCATCGCAACCGCATCCATCTTGGCGACCAGATCGCGGCTGACGATGAGCCGCTGGATCCGGGAGAGCGCCGCCGGATCGGCAGCGTCCGTGAACGAGGCCTGGATGAGCACGAGTTCCAGGTCGCGCATCACG
>JALZOC010000669.1 GCA_030857365.1 Acidobacteriota bacterium | reverse complement strand
CTCCTGGCGGCCTGCGGCGCGAGGGAGGTGCGCTCGCGGTCCTCGAGTTGTTGACGGATGTTGGTCATAGCTTCCAGCTTCCAGCTTCCAGCTCCCAGCTCCCAGCTCCCAGCTTCCAGCTTCCAGCTTCCGGCTCCCAGCTTCCAGCTTCCGGCTCATCACGGCTGACGGAGGATCTCCTGCAGAAAGCTGGTCCCGTGGGCCAGCGGACCCACCTTGAACACGTCGGCGATGGTCTGGCCGAGGTCCGAGAACGAGGATCTCGTCCCGACGTCAACGCCCCGACGCACACCGGCTCCGGTGACGAGCACGGGCACGTACTCCCGGGCATGATCCGTACTCGCCGTCGTCGGATCGTTGCCGTGGTCGGCAGTGATCGCCAGCAGGTCGCCCGGCGCGAGCCGCGGCAACAGCTGGCCGAGGCGTCGGTCGAACCGCTCGAGGTTTGCGGCATACCCCGCCGGGTCGTTGCGGTGGCCATACTGCGTGTCGAAATCGACGAGATTCGCGACGATCAAGCCGTTGGGCACCGTGTCCATGGCACGCACGACTTCGTCGACCCCCTGATCGTCGCTCGCCGTGTGAACGGCGGACGTGATGCCACGGCCGGCGAACAGATCCTCGATTTTTCCGATAGCGACGACGGGCAGACCGGCGTCCTTCACGCGATCGAGCAGCGTCGGCGCGAACGGCGTGAGCGCGAAATCCCGCCGGTTGGCGGTGCGTACGAATGCGCCTTCGGTGCCGACAAACGGACGCGCGATCACGCGGCCGACGCCGAGCCCGAGCCCCACCATTTCGAACGCAATCTCGCACCAGCGATAGAGCTCCGCCAGCGGCACCACGTCTTCGTGCGCCGCGATCTGGAAGACGCTGTCTGCCGAGGTATACACAATCGGACGGCCCGTCCTCACGTGTTCCTGGCCGAGCTCCTCGATGATGGCGGTGCCGCTCGCCGGCCTGTTCGCCAGGATGGGGCGGCCGATGCGCGCTTCGAACTCCGCGATGACTTCCGCGGGAAACCCGTCCGGGTAAAGCGCAAACGCGCGGTCGAGCACGAGGCCCATCAACTCCCAATGCCCGGTGACGGAATCCTTCCCTGGAGACGCTTCGGCCATCTTCCCGTAGGCGCCGCGGGGCTCGGGCTCCGGGCCATGGGCATTGATCGACGCCACGCGCCCGAGGCCGAGGGTCCTCAGGTTCGGGAGAGACAGAGGGATTTGCCGCGAGATGTTGCCCAGCGTATCGCTTCCCGTGTCGCCGTAGGCGCGCGCATCGGGCAACTCACCGACGCCCACGCTATCCAGCACCAGCAGGATGACGCGGTTCGGAGGGGGGATGTCCAATCAGGCTTCGTGCGCGGAGTAGTAGTTGCTCATCGGACGCGGTGAGCGGAGGGTGGCAATCGCGTGCTTGAACAGCATGTGGTCCGCCCCGGAGTGCTCGACGATGACGGCGAAGCGATCGAAGTTCTTCACGCGCCCCTCGAACTCGGTCCCGTCCATGAGGCGGATGAGGACGGCCAGCTTCTCGCGCCGCACGTAATTGAGAAAGACGTCCTGGATGTTCGGTTGCGCCGACGCCGGTTTCGACTCACGTGTCAGTGGGGGCATCACTCGGTCTCTCCATGGCCGCGAGCGCACGAGCGACCTCCTCCTGGGTCTCCTCGCGTTCACCCGCGGCGTGAATCCAGTGTAGGTTAGGCTCTTTCCTGAACCAGATCAACTGCCGCCGCGAGTATTTCCGGTTCTCGCGGACGATGAGCGCACGGGTCTCGGCCTCGTCCCGCACGCCGCGAAGATGCTCGATCGCCTGCCGGTAGACGAGCCCGGTGAACGGATGCGCCGTCTCGGGCACTCCCGCGGCGAGCCGCGCGCGCATCTCGTCGAGCAGCCCCTGTCGGAACTGCGCGTGCACACGCGCCGCCACGCGCGCGTCCGTCGCCTCCTGCGGGATCCGCAGCGCGAACGTCACGACGTCGTACTCGGGCAGTGGCGGCTGCGTGTCCGCGAAATGCGCGGTCAGGGGACGCCCCGTGAGCATGTACACCTCCAGCGCACGGACGACGCGCTTGCGGTCCGCCGGCGAGATGCGGCAAGCAGACGCCGGATCGACCCGGCCGAGCAGCGCGTGGAGCCGCGCTTCTCCTTTCCGATCCGCGATGCGCTCGAGACGGGCACGAAGAGCGGGGTCGCGCGCAGGGCCCGGAAAGAATCCGCGCGTCAGGGCGCGGTAGTAGAGGCCTGTTCCGCCTACGAGGATCGGCAGCCGCCCCCGGGCAGTGATGCCGCGAATCACCTCCGAGGCTTCACGCGCATAGCGCGCCGCGGAGTACTCCTCCTGCGGATCCGCGACATCAATCATGTGGTGTGGAATGCCCTGGCGCTCCGCGAACGGCACCTTGTCGGTGCCTATGTCGAACCCGCGATACACCGCCGTGGAGTCACAGCTCACCACCTCGCCGCCGAACCGGTGCGCCAGCGCGATACCGAGCGCACTCTTGCCCGTCGCGGTGGGGCCGACAATCGCGACGAGCCGGAGAGGCGCCATCAGCGCGCCGCGAGCGCCCGCACGAGCGCCAGCGCGACGAGAACGGCGAGCATCAGCAGCAGGCCGATCTGCTGGGTGCGCGTCGGCTGAATCATGACCCCGGTGTTTCGTTGTAG
>JALZOC010000668.1 GCA_030857365.1 Acidobacteriota bacterium | reverse complement strand
GGTCGCGCCGGGCACAACGCCGCCCTGCGCGTCCTTGACGGTGCCAGAAATCTGGCCCCTATCGAACTGCGCTGCGGCGGGTGCGGCCGAAACCAGCATCCACGCGAGCGCGAACAGACACACCCCTGACATCCGTATTACCCTGTGCATTCTTCCCCCTTGAAAGGCCCCGGGCCCGGGGCACTGCCGTGCTGGAAACTACGCCTCTCGGGCGCACCCTGTCAAGCCACGTCCGTGTAACGCGTGTGCGCGCGGTCCCCATTTGCGCACGTTGGCACTGTGGCACTTTTGGGACCTTCCACGCTACCTGAACCGTTTCTGGAGCTTTTGGAGTTCGTCATTACCCGGACAAAGCGCCTCATAAGGCAGCTGGGTCAGGGGTGTCGCGACTGTGTTGCCCTGGTCGTGCAGATCCTTGGAGTCGGCTGACAGATACAGCAGGCCCGTGACCACCTCTCCGGCCTTCTGACGCTCCCGGATGTACCGGTAGGTGGTGTCCCTGTCTGTCGCATCGTAGTCCTCGGCCAGCTTGCGAAGCCGCACCCAGCTGCCGTCGTGCAGCAGCACGCTGCGCACGGTGCCGGGGTCGTACTCGGTCGTAATCGTCGCGGCGGGCGGCACGAAGTCGGCCTGCACGACTTCCACGTTGTGCTCTCGAGTATACCCGTAACTCTTGGTCGAGCCCTCGTGGTCGTTGAACGTCACGCACGGCGAGATGACGTCGATGAAGGCGAACCCCTTGTGCCGGAGCCCGGCCTTGAGCATCGGCACGAGCTGCGCCTTGTCGCCGGAGAACCCGCGGGCCACGAACGTCGCGCCCAGCGTGAGAGCGAGCAGGCAGCCGTCGATGGCTTCCATCGTGTTCGCCTCCCCCTTCTTGCTGAGGGACCCGGGGTCGGCCGACGCGGAGAACTGCCCCTTCGTCAATCCGTACACGCCGTTGTTCTCGAGCACGTACAGCACGTTCACGTTGCGGCGGATCGCATGGCACAGCTGGCCCAGCCCGATTGAGAGCGAATCACCGTCGCCCGAGACGCCGATATAGATGATGTCGCGGTTGGCCGCGTTGGCGCCCGCGACCAGCGCGGGCATGCGCCCGTGCACGCTGTTGAAGCCGTGCGCTTCCCGCAGGAAGTACGCGGGTGTCTTCGAGGAGCACCCGATACCGGACAGCTTCGCCACCTTGTGCGGCGGAATGGAAAGGTCCCAGAACGCCTGGATGATGGCGGCGGTAATCGAGTCGTGGCCGCAGCCGGCGCAGAGAGTCGTAATCGCCCCTTCGTAGTCGCGCCGCGTCAGGCCAATGGCGTTCTTCTGGAGCGCCGGGTGGTGCACCTTCGGCTTGGTGATATAGGTCATGCCGCCCGCTCGAGCCTGGCTTTGACGCCCGCGATCACGTGACTCGCGCTCATGGGAAATCCACCGTAATACCGCACTGATTCGAGCTTCGCGATCGGCACGCCCGTCTCGAGCATGATCAGGCTTCGCAGCTGCCCGTCGCGATTCTGCTCGACGATGAAGTTGACGTCGTGGGCGTCGAGGAACCGGGTGACTTCCGCCCCGAACGGAAAGCCGCGGACGCGCATGTAGTCGAGGGGGACCCCGTCGGCCGCCAGCAGGTCGAGCGCTTCCAGGCAGGCCGCATGGCAGCCGCCAACCGTCACAAGGCCCATCTTGGCTCCCGCCGCGGAGCGCATGAACGGCGCCGGGACCGCACGCGCGGCGTGCTGAATCTTGCGGTCGATCCGGTCGATCACTTCGACGTACTCGTCGCCGTCCTCGGTGTAGGCGCCGAACCGGTTGTGTCCCGACCCGCGGGTGAAGAACGCCCCTTTCGGGCTGACGCCGGGGAGCGTGCGCGCGGCGATCCCGTCCCCGTCCGCGTCGAGATAGCGATAGAACGTCTTCACACCCTCGAGCTCTTCCTCCGACAGCACCTTCCCGCGATCGGGCCGGTAGCTGTCGTCCCAGGCGAGCTTCGGGATCATCCAGTCGTTCATTCCGATGTCGAGATCGCTCAGCACGAAGACCGGGGTCTGGTAACGCTCAGCAAGATCGAACGACGCCGCCGCGAACTCGAAGGCTTCGCGCGGGTCCGAGGGATACAGGCAGATATGGCGCGTATCGCCGTGCGAGGCATAGGCGCAGAGCATCAGGTCTCCCTGCTGTGTTCGCGTCGGCATGCCGGTGGATGGCCCGGTGCGCTGCACATCGAAGATGACCGCCGGCACCTCGGCGTAATACGCCAGGCCGATGAACTCCGACATCAGCGAGATGCCGGGTCCCGCGGTGGGCGTAAAGGCGCGCGCGCCGGCCCACGAGGCGCCGATCACCATGCCGACGGCTGCGAGCTCGTCCTCAGCCTGCAGAATCGCGAAGCGGTTCTGCTTCGTGTCCCCGTCCACGCGGTACTTCTGGCAGAAGCTCTTGAACGCTTCCATCAGCGACGTGGCCGGCGTGATTGGATACCAGGCGCCGACGGTCGCCCCCGCATACAGGCATCCGAGCGCCGCGGCCGTATTGCCGTCGATCAGGATGGACTCCGCCGTCTCGTTCATCGCCTCGAGGTGAATCGGCAGCGGACACGAGAAATGGCTCTTCGCGTAATCGTAGCCGAGATCGATGGCCGTCCGGTTCGAGTCCATGAGCGCGGGCTTCCGCGAGAAC
>JALZOC010000667.1 GCA_030857365.1 Acidobacteriota bacterium | reverse complement strand
GTACTCAAAGGGTTGGGGGAGACAGGCGTCTCCGCACGATTCGATGAGGACAATCTCGGCGGAACGACGTTTCGATTCAAGTTCATCGTGGGTCACTGAGCGTTTCCAGGAGTCGCAATGGACCGCACGGCAAGAACTTCAGCGTCTAGAGGGACGTTTATCCGCACTGCGTGTTCCAGGGTGCGACACTCCCTTGGAACGCATGAATTGGAATGCTGAGCGATTCGGCTCATCTGATGTGGCCGGTTCCTTGCTCTTCGGATCGTCCGGAGAATGACGCGATGACGAGTGAGGCCATAAGGTCGCTGGTGGATCGTTATACCTGCTCCATTGGTGGGACGAGCTATAAGTTCAAAGTTCAATGGATGGCGGTCGAGAAGCACCGCGATCCCGCCGTGGCAAGCCACCTGCTGCGTTTCGAGGTGGAACCGGCGCGGCAAATCGGCGGACAGTCCGAAAAGGTCCTCCTGTTCGCCTGGGTCGCCCGCCCTGCGGAGTTGCCGTCCATCCTGGAGGATGCCCTGACGAACCATCTGTCCGAACGGACACCGTCCCTCAGTCGGCGCTGATCATCAGCCGTCCCGAGAGCAGCGGTGCAGCGCCTTCTGTCGGCGATATCGTAATTCCACTTACAAACGCGTTAGCGGATCCCGCCCGCATTTGCGGGTCTTGAATCAATCTCCAACGTTCCGCCTGCTTTCGCGGCCGTCCAAACGGCCCGCATCGTGCTCGAGTCACAACGACGTTCCTTTCTTCGCTTCTAAGAACATTCTTCGTCGATAGGACACAGCGCAATGAACCGATTGGGTCGCCTCGGCCAACGTGGTATCGGTGTGCTCTTCTTTGCTGGCGCACTCTGCTGCCCTGCCGCTCACGCACACGCGCAGTCGGTCCTCGACCCTGCGTTCGTCGACTTCGAGTCGGTGGATCACAACACGCTTTCAGCCGACGGCACGCCGCTCATCCTGTCCTACAGTCTGGCAATCTACAGGGTCGGTGACGGGCAGCCGTCCGCGACCGCCAGCCTGGGCAAGCCCGCCCCGGATTCCGCCGGCAAGTTCCGTGTTGGTTTCCTCTCTTTGATCGAAGTACTACCCGCGGGCGTCACGTACGAGGCACGTGTCACCGCCGTTGCAGCAGCGGGTTCGGCGAGCAGCCGCGCGTCGAACACGTTTGCCTTCCAGGGGCTGTGCGGCGCAACACTGTCCGCGAGCAGCCAGGCCGTGAGCGCCGCGGGGCTAAACGGTTCCTTCGCCGTTTCCACCGGCAGCGGATGTGCGTGGAGCGCGGTCAGCACGGTCTCCTGGGTCACGTTGACCACTGGTATGTCGGGGAACGGACCGGGGATGGTCGGCTTCACCGTCGCGCCCAACGCGCTCACGACGTCCAGGACCGGCACGATCACGGCGGCGGGGCAGACCTTCACACTGAGCCAGGCGGGCGCCGCGTGCACATACAGCATTTCACCCGGAAGCCAGACGTTTCCCGCCACGGGGGGCAGCGGTTCGGTCAGCGTCACCGCGGGTGCGGGATGCACGTGGTCAGCCTCCAACAACGCGTCCTGGGTGACGGTGAACGGGACCCCGACCGGCAGCGGGGACGGCACGGTCACATTCAGTGCGGCCCCAAACACCGGGACGACCTCGCGGAGCGGAACGATGACCGTCGCTGGCCGAATCTTCACGCTGATCGAGGCGGCGGCGCCGTCGTGCAGCTACACCCTGAATCCAACGAGCGCGAGCGAGACCGCCCGTGCGACGTCCGCTTCCGTGACTGTGACGACGAGTTCGGGGTGCGCCTGGACACCGGTGAGCACGGCGCCGTGGCTCACGGTCACCGGTTCGGGATCGGGCGCCGGCTCCTTCACCTACAGGGCGGCTGCGAACGAAACCGGTGATGCCCGGACAGGCACGGTGCAGGTCGGCCCTGCTGTGTTTTCGTTGACGCAGAAACGGGGCGGAGCCCCCCAGAGTCCGAAGAACCTGCGCATCAGCGCTCAGTAAGCGGGACCTCTACATCCCTCGAACCGCGTGAGAACGACTCGAGTATCGCGCCGACTACGGTGCGTCCGAACTCCGTCGCTACGCGGCGGTGCTGGCCCTTGGGATTGGGCCACGGTCGTGGACGCTCCGTGATCACGCCCCTCTGGCTGATTTCGCGGCGACGCGGCTCCGCAGGGTCTCGGCGAGTCTCCACCACGTCCGGGGACTCTGGCCAATCGCACTATCCGACCCGAGCGCGTTGTTGCTCCCCTGGCTCAGTTCGTAGGGGTTGTCCCGTCGGCTGTTGAAATTCAGCGGCGGCTCGGGTGACATTCTACGCGACGTTCTCTGCTGACACCTCCAGTCCGAGTTGCTGATCGCGAGCCCGAAGGGCGGCGACGAGCTTCGGCATATCCTTGTGGCCTTTCAGTCGGCGGAAGCCCTTCACGGCTTCGAGAATGGCCGCCGCGGTCCATCGCAGCACCATCTGGCCGCCGCGCCACCGTTTGACGTTCCGCTTCACATGCCTGGTGCGGCTGATTAAGCTTTCGATCGCGTTCGTCGTCGCGAGCGACTGCCGGAGGCGATCGGACAGGCCGAGGGTGAGGATTGTGAGCGTTTCGTCGAGGCCTTCACGGACGCTCGCCGCGGCACTCGGATACCGGTCCTCCAGTCGCCGGGCGAGATC
>JALZOC010000666.1 GCA_030857365.1 Acidobacteriota bacterium | reverse complement strand
GTACTTAGCTCCGAGCGAAGCGACGTTCGCAAGCACTGTGAGACCGTTGACCGATTCCCATAAACTACGCTAGAATGCCGGGACCAGCACAGGAGTCCGACGGAGCAACTGGGTCGTGTATCGGAGGTGTGTACCAGCCGTGATATCGACAAACCCTCGACACGCCCCCACATTGCCCGATGGCATCGCCGCCTGCCTGTTCGATCTTGACGGCGTCCTCACCGAGACGGCGAAGGTGCACGCGGCGGCATGGAAAGAGATGTTCGACGCCTTCCTGCTCGATCGGTCCGAGCAGACGGGTGAGCCGCTCCGTCCCTTTGAGATATCGACGGACTACGCCAAACACGTCGATGGCAGGCTCCGACAGGACGGTGTGCGCGCGTTCCTGGCCTCGCGGAAGATCGCCCTTCCGGAGGGTTCAGCCGACGACCCGCCGATGGCGACGACCGTGCATGGCTTGGGGACGCGCAAGAACGACCTCGTCCTCGAGATCATACGACGGCGTGGCGTCGATGTGTACGAGGGGTCGGTGCGGTTCGTGGAGGCGGTGCGCGACGCCGGGCTCCGGCGGGCAGTCGTCTCGGCGAGCAGGAACTGCCAGGAGGTACTCGCCGTTGCCGGTATCGAGCACCTGTTCGAGGTACGCGTCGACGGCATCGTCGCCCAGGAGGCCGGGCTGCGCGGCAAGCCCGCCCCCGACACGTTCCTCGCCGCGGCGGCCAGGCTGGGCGTCGAGCCCGCGCGGTGCGCCGTGTTCGAGGACGCCATAGCCGGCGTCGAAGCGGGCCGTGCCGGCTCGTTCGGATGGGTCGTCGGCGTCGACCGCGTCGGGCAGGCCGCGGCGCTGCGCAGCCACGGCGCTGACACGGTGGTCGCCGACCTCGGCGAGCTGCTGGAGGAGCGGTGATCGCGCCGGTAGCGTTCTCGGTGGAGCCGTGGACCGTCGCAGAGCCGACGTTGCGACTCGACCTGCTCGCACAGACCGAGTCGATCTTCGCCCTGTCGAACGGGCACATCGGGCTGCGCGGCAATCTCGACGAGGGTGAGCCTCACGCGATACCGGGCACCTACCTGAACGGGTTCTTCGAGACCCTGCCGATGCCGCACGCCGAGGGCGGATACGGCTATCCCGAAGAAGGCCAGTCGCTGATCCACGTGACCAACGGCCAACTGCTTCGCCTGCTCGTCGACGACGAACCCTTCGACGTGCGGTACGGGACGCTGCTGCGCCACGAGCGCGTGCTCGACCTGCGCGACGGCGTCCTGCGGCGCGAGGTGGAATGGGTTTCTCCGGTGGGCCGGGCGGTCCGCATCCGCTCGACCCGGCTCGTCTCATTCGTCCAGCGCGCGGTGGCGGCGATCTGCTACGAGGTCGAGGCGCTAGACGAACCGGCCCGGATCGTAGTTCAGTCCACCCTCGTCGCCAACGAGCCCGTACCGGGGCGGACGGACGACCCCCGGGCAGCGGTCGCGCTGCGCGCCCCGCTGATCGGCGAGTACCACGCGCACCAGGAGGCCGAGGCTGAACTCGGACATCGGACGCGTCGCAGCGGGCTGCGGATGGCGGCAGGGATTGACCATGTGGTCGACGGCCCGGCCGGGACGGTGACCGCGGCGGAGAGCGAGCCGGACCTGGCGCGAGTCACGATCAGCACCGAACTGGCGCCTGGTCAGCGGCTGAGGGTAGTCAAGCTGCTCGCCTACGGATGGTCGAGCGGGCGCTCGATGCCCGCGTTGCGCGATCAGGTCGACGCCGCGCTCGCGGCGGCCAAGCGGACCGGCTGGGAGGGCCTCGTCGCCGGGCAGCGCGCGTACCTCGAGGACGTGTGGGACCGCGCGGACGTGGAGGTGGAGGGCGATCCGGAGTTGCAGCAGGCGGTGCGGTTCGCGCTCTTCCAGACACTACAGGCCGCCGCCCGGTCGGAGCGGCGCGCGATTCCGGCCAAGGGGCTCACCGGTCGCGGCTACGACGGGCACACGTTCTGGGACATGGAGACGTACACGTTGCCGGTGCTCACCTACACCGCGCCCGAGACCGTCCGAGACGCCCTTTTCTGGCGGCACTCGACGCTGCCCCAGGCACGGGCACGAGCGCGCGAGCTGCGGCTGGCGGGTGCCGCGTTCCCGTGGCGGACGATCCGCGGGGAGGAATGTTCCGGGTACTGGCCGGCCGGCACCGCGGCATTCCACATCAACGCCGACATCGCCGACGCCGTGCGCCGCTACATCGCCGCGACGGGCGACACGGAATTCGAGCGCGGACCCGGCATAGAGCTGCTCGTCGAAACGGCGCGTCTGTGGCTATCGCTCGGGCATCACGACGCGGAAGGCTGTTTCCGAATCGACGGGGTGACTGGCCCGGACGAGTACACGGCGCTCGTGGACAACAACGTGTTCACCAACCTGATGGCGGCTCGCAACCTTCGAGCCGCCGCCGTCGCGGCGATCCGGCAACCGCAACGAGCGCTCGAGCTCGGCGTGAATGAGCGGGAGATCGACGCGTGGCACGGGGCCGCAGGCGCCATGGTGGTGCCCTTCGACGACGAGCTCGGCGTGACCGCGCAGTCCGAAGGGTTCACGCGCTACCGCCCCTGGGACTTCGAGGCGACCAGCGATGCGCAGTACCCGCTGCTCCTCCACTTCCCCTACTACCTCCTGTACTCGAGCCAG
>JALZOC010000665.1 GCA_030857365.1 Acidobacteriota bacterium | reverse complement strand
TCACAGTGGTCGGCGTCGTCCCGGCAACGGAGAACATGCCCGGCGGTCGCGCGGTGAAGCCGGGAGATGTGTTGACCTCGGCCTCCGGAAAAACCGTGGAAGTCATCAACACCGACGCCGAGGGCCGTCTGATCCTCGGCGACGCCCTCTGGTACGCGAGGAAGCTCGGCGCCACGCACCTCGTCGACGTCGCGACCCTCACGGGCGCCGCGGTGGTGGCTCTGGGCAAGGCTGCGTCGGCGCTTTTTGGCCGGCCCGGGCCGTGGGTCGACGCGGTTGGCAAAGCAGCGGAAGCGGCGGGCGACCGCTGCTGGCCCATGCCGCTCTACGAGGAATACTCGGAGCAGCTGCGCAGCGACATTGCCGATCTGATTAACAGCGGCGGCCGCCCGGCGGGCGCCTGCACGGCGGCGATGTTCCTCAAGGAGTTCGCGGGCGATGGTCCGTGGGCCCACTTCGATGTCGCCGGGACCGCGTGGATGGACGAAGCGAAGCCCTGGATGCCGAAGGGACCGAGTGGTATCTCGGTGCGCACACTTGCCGAACTCGCGTTCACGAGCGCGGGCTGGAAATGAGCGCTCAGCCCAGCCCGATCATCGTCCAGGTGGTGCAGCAGCCCGTGGAGTCCACGACCGTCGCCGACGTGCTGCTCGGCGCGCTGGGGCTGACCGGCGTCATGGTGCTTGCGGCCATCGTCCTCGGAGCGCTGCTCGGGGGTGCGCTGATCGGCTGGAAGCACTGGCGTGCGCGGCCGGATGAGGGCGGCGCTGGCGACTCCGACACGATACATATTGTCTGACTTGCAGGCTCTCAGCTGTGCCCTATCTCGCCCCCACTCCCACCGCGCCCGTCTTCCACTTCTTCAGCGACTGCTGGTAGCGCACGACGGCGTCGAAGAGCGCCTCGGCAATCTGCTGCCGGTAGGCGCCGGTCTTCAGGAGCTGTCCTTCCTGCCTGTTCGTGACGAAGGACACCTCCGCGAGCACGCTCGGCATCGCGGCTCCAATCAGCACGACGAAAGGCGCCTGCTTCACGCCGAGGTCCCGGACCTGCTTGTTGCGCGCGGCGAGCCGGCGCACCATGGAGCGCTGGACCATGTCCGCGAAATCGCGCGACTCGTCGATCTTGTTGTTGAGCGCAATCGCGCGGACGATGTCGGGCAGCTGGTGCATCGCGCGCGCCGAGGCGGAGTTCTCGCGCGCGGCGACGGCCGACGCTTCGGGCGTGGACGCAAAGTTGAGGAAGTAGGTCTCGACCCCCCGCGCGCTCGAGTTCCGGCTCGCGTTGGCGTGGATGGAGAGAAACAGATCGGCGCCCTGCCTGTTCGCAATCGCCGTGCGCTCTTCGAGCGGAACGAACACGTCGGTCTCGCGCGTCAGCACCACTTCCATGCCGGGTTGCTTCTCGAGGAGGCGGCTGAGCCTGAGCGCGAGGTCGAGCGTCACTTCCGATTCGCTGATCCCCGTCGACTGCGCACCGGGGTCGTGGCCGCCGTGGCCCGCGTCGATGACGATGCGCGAGACGCCGAGACCGAGCTGGCGCGCGATCGAAAACTTGCCGTCCGCGTTGGCGGCGGGACCGGCCGGCGGAATGGGGGTGGCGGACGTCACCGGCCGTGAGGGGAGCGGCCAGGCCCCGGGCTCCACCGGCTCCCGCCCCGTTCTCGCCATCGCGGGCGCCGAGAGTGTCGGCGGCGGCAGCGTGGAGACAATCGGGACCGTGGGCAGACCGGCGATGCCGGCCGCGGACTTGTGTCTCTCGATGATGCGCGCCGCAGCGGCCGTGGGCGCGGCGGCGCCTGCCTTGAAGTCGATGACCATCCTGAACGGGTTGTACAGCGTGAAGACGCTGTAGCTGTCCGCGCCGTGCATGTCGAAGACAATCCGCGTCGTGTTACGCGGGTGGCGTCCGAGCCGCACTTCGCGAACGAGCTCATCGCCGAACTTCAGCGTGGCGTCCTGCAGGGTCGCCACGGCGCGTGTGTCCTTCAGGTCGAAGAACACGCGTCGCGGACGCTCCAGCTGTTCGGATCTGTAGGACGACTCGCCGTCGAGCTCGATGATCACCCTCATCCCGCCATCGATGGCCGTGCGGGTGATCCCGCGAATCGTCGCTCCCGCCGCCGCGACCCCGGCGCCGGACGACAACGAGTGCTCCTCGTCGGCTGCCGTCGGGCCGACCGTAGTCGCCACCGCTGCGACCGCCGCGGCGCCCTCGGCCGATGCACTCACGCCCTGTGGCGTAATCGCGACGGGCCACGACCCACGAGTCTGCAGGCGTGGCAGCGGCTTCAGGCCCACGCTCGGCCGTGTAGGTCCGGACACGGGCGCACCGGTCACGCCGTCGCCCGAGGCACGCGCCGGCTCCACGCGGCGCACACGTCCGAGCACCTCGTCCACCCGTGCCACCAGCGAGCTCGACGGGTGGCTTCGCTTCAGCTGAAGCAGCAGGCGCTCGGCATTGCGCCGGTCGGCGGGCTGACCGAACCGCTCGTACGCGAGCAGCGCGAGGTTGCCCCCCTGCCAGAGCGCGTTGTCGCTGTAAGCGCTGCCGGGGAACCGGCGCGCAATGGCGGCGTACGTGTCGACGAGCCCGCGCAGCTGCTGCAGCGTGGGACGTGGAGCGTCCTTCCGGATCACCCGCTCGCGATCGAGCGCCCGGGAGTACAGC
>JALZOC010000664.1 GCA_030857365.1 Acidobacteriota bacterium | reverse complement strand
CCTGCTCTCCCATCCTGATGGTGTCGGTGCCCACGAGCCGCCAGGCTCCCCTGTCGGGGGACGCGTAAGCAGAAATCCGATCGCCCCGCCGCGACAGCCACAGCCACTGCGGCGCCGTCCCCGCCCCGCCGTAGGTGGACGTGGACAGCCCGTCCGCGATTGTCCGCCGCTGGAACGCCAACCCTTGTCCGCCGGACACGAGCATGAAGGCGTGCGGAGCGCCCGCGGCGGCCGAGCCGCGGATCATGATGCCCGCCTTCGTCCACCGATGAACGGCCGCGAGTGAGTCGAGCCGCGCCACGATGTCGCCGTCGCCGCTGAGCGTCCGCGACGCGAAGCGCAGCTGGTCGACAGTGCCCCACACGTCGCGGCCGGTCGCGTTCAGCGTGAAGGTGCCGTCCTGCTCGATCGTGTTCCCGTAAATCGATCCTCCGACCGATGCGTCCGCCCAGCCCAGAGACATCGCACTGCCGCCCGGCGGCGCGTACAGCGCCTGGATTGCCCTGGCGTCCTCGCCCGTCAGCCCCTGGACGATTCCCTGGTAGTGGGCGTACATGACGGCCGCGGGATTGCTCGAATGCGCGAGGCCAAGACTGTGCCCTGCCTCGTGGAGCGCGACGCTGAAGATGTCGTACCTGGCCGGGTCGCCTGCACCCCACTCGTAGGCCTCGTTGAAATGGATGTCGCCGGCCAGCGACTCTGGGGCGGTTGGCGACGGGTAGAAGGCGTGCGCCAGCACCTCGGGTGCAAACGGGTACGCGTCGCCATGGTCCCGTGGCCCCCACAAAACGGTGAGCGACCGCGGTTCGTGCGCTCGCAGGTCAGGCCTCCATTGCAGATCGGCGAACCTGGCCCACTCCGCGAGGGCACGGGCGATCTCGCCTGCCTGCAGCGACGGGCCGAGATCGCTCGACCCGGCAAGCAGGAAATAGGACAGCGCGGCGCGGCCGAGGCCGGTGCCGTCCCATCCGTCGCCCACGGTCGCGTAGTTGGCCACCACACCTTCGGGGCTGAGCAGGCCTTCGCAAATCAGCGCCCCGCCGGCGATCAGGTCTGTGGTGCCCGGGTAAATCCACGCGACGGCGTCGTCGGCGGCCAGGAGGGTAATCGCACTCCGGTCGGTGGGCACGATGGCCATGTAGCCCGGCAGAGCTGAAGACGGCACGGCCGCGATCCCGGCCGCGGCAAGCCGTTCCCGAACGACGATGCGGGTGACATCCGGGTGGAACTCAATCACCGTGAGGGGGTAGAGGGGGAAATCGGCCTCGAGCTCCTTCGCCGAGTCGGCGCTCAGCTTGTCGGATGGCTGAAGTTCGCCCACCCACAAAGCCCGCGGAAGGGTCGCGGCATCGAAGGTTGCTGGTACGGCGACCGCGACAGTATTGTCGGGCACGTAGCGCAGCGGCCGTGCGCCGGCGGCACGAAGGGCCGCGAGCTCGCGTGCGGTAATCGGTCCGTTGAACTGGACGAGCAGGTGCCGTCGCTCTCCGGTCGGCGGCGCGCCGCGCTGACTGCGCGGGTCGGCCGGGGGCTGCCTGACGTGCACGTTCGGGGACGGAACAAAGCTGCGCGCTTTGAGCCGGACGGGCGCAGGCGTCTGCGCCGAGGCAAGAGTGGCGAGGCACCCGATGACGACTGCCAGCGCGAGAGGACGAACGTACACGATCATGGCTGGACCGTTCTGCAACCGGCATTCCGAGCCGCTTCACACCCCCTGTCGAGGCTGCGCCGCTGACTGATCTGGACCGATCAGTGTGGAAAGCTCAATGATTCTTCGAGATGGACGGGCGACTGCGGGAGTCGGGCGGGATGGCCGCTACCCTCGCCCGGCGCGGCTCTGCCGCTCGGGCCATCCTAAAGAGACAAACTGCTTCCCTGATTATGCCTGAGGGCGATCGAGGACTTCCCGCACCTTCGCGAGAAGCGCATCGCGCGAAAACGGCTTCGCGAGAAAGTCACTCGTCATCTCGGTTTCCCCGGCCGGGTAACCCGAGACGCAGAGCAGCTTCAACGTCTTCCGCCTGGCTTTCAGCTGCCGGGCGAGCTCGGCGCCTCCCATGTAGGGCATCCGCAAATCAGTCAGCAGCAGGTCGATCGTATCTTCGTGCTGGTCGAACACCTTCAGCGCTTCCTCGCCGTTGCGTGCTTCGTGGACCTGGTAGCCGGCGCGCATGAGCGCCTGCGCGAACAGCTGCCGCACGGCAGGCTCATCTTCCACCAGCAGAATCGTCTCGCGGTCTCCAGCGGGTGGAACACGCGGGCCGTCCGCCGCGGAGCTCCGGGGCAATTTTGCTGGGTACATACTGTACATCTCACCTCTCGTGGCCACAGGGCGTGCCTTTGCAATTCCGGGACCCGGTGACCGTGGCCCGGAGTCCGGGGGCGGGGTGCCCGCGTGAAGATCGGGGTGCGCCGAAGGCGCACACGGTGTGCGCGCACGGCCGTGCACGGCCGGTCTGCGATCAGACGGCATCTTCTTCTGCTTCCGAGCGCTCACGCTTCCACCCCGCTCGCTGGCCGAGGGATCGCTCCACCATCCAGCACAACAACGCCCACGACAAACCTATGAGCCAGCCCGCCAGAACATCGGTGGGATAGTGTACGCCGAGATACACCCGGCTGGCACCCACAAGTCCCGTCACGAGCATCGCCATGGTCATGCAGTAGAAC
>JALZOC010000098.1 GCA_030857365.1 Acidobacteriota bacterium | reverse complement strand
TTCGAGGATCTGTTCGCCGATGTGCAGACGCGGGCCGGCATCGTCGTGACGTTCCTGGCGATGCTCGAGATGATCCGCCTGAAGCTGATCCGGGTGTTCCAGTCGGGGGCGATGGGCCCCATCCGGGTGTACAAGCGCGCCCGCCCGGCGGATGCGCCGAAGCCGCTGCTGGATCCGGAAAAGCGGCACGCGGACGAAGTCGCGGCCCACGACGCGGAGACGCGGCGTGCGGCTGCCGAGACAGAGAAACCCCTGCCGGCCGGAAAGTCGGAGCCGGGGGAGTGACGCCAGCCGATCGCGTTTCCGGCACAAACGACGCGGAGCGGAAGCTCCGCGCTCCCGACCGAGGTCTGTCGTGTCTGATGCACTGAAGCCAATCGTCGAAGCCCTGATCTTCGCGTCGCCGGATCCGATCACGCCCAGGACGCTCCACAAGCTGCTCGAAGGGGAGCCGAAAGAGGATGTGGAGGCGGCGCTTGCGTCGCTCAAGGCGGACTACGAGCGCCCCGGGGGACTCCAGATCGTGGAGGTCGCCGGCGGCTACCAGGTCGTGACCCGCCCCGAGCTGCACGAATGGGTGCGGAAGCTCTTTCACGAGCGCACGTCGCAGAAGCTCTCCGTCCAGGCGCTGGAGACGCTCGCCGTCATCGCCTACAAGCAGCCGATCACGGCGCCCGAGATCGCGGAGATTCGCGGCGTGAGCAGCAGCGGCGGCGTGCTGTCGACGCTCGTGGAGCGCCACCTCATCAAGACCGTGGGCCGCAAGCAGGTGGTGGGACGCCCCTTCATGTACGCCACCACGCGCGCGTTCCTCGACCGCTTCGGCCTGAACGACCTGGCCGACCTGCCGAAGGTGGAAGAGATGTCCGACGCGCTCGGCTTCGAGCTCCCCCCGGGGCTGATGGAGCCGATTGTGGCTCCGGCCCCGCTGCCCTTCGATGCCGCGGGGGACGAGGCCGCGCCAGCGGCTGACGGGGGCGTCGACGAAACGGTACACTGAGCCGAGACCGTTCGTTGAACACAAGATCAGGAGGTCAGCAGGCCTTCCGACCCAGATGGTCTCCTGGTCTCCTTGTCTCCTGTAAGTGTGGATCCGTTCGAATTCCGATGCAGGCACGACTTCAAAAAATCCTCTCGTCGGCCGGCATCGCCTCGCGTCGCGCGGCCGAAACCTACATCACCGAGGGACGCGTTTCCGTCAACGGCCACACCGTGACGGCACTCGGATCCAAGGCCGACCCGGAGACTGACGACATCCGGGTCGATGGGCGGCGGATCAAGACCGCCCAGCGGCGGCTCTACATCCTCATGTACAAGCCGCGCGGGTACATCACGAGCCGTTCGGATCCGCAGCGCAGGCCGACGGTGATCGACCTGCTGACCCGGGGCGGCGTCCGCGAGTACGTCTACCCGGTCGGGCGGCTCGACTACGAGTCCGAGGGGCTGATCCTCCTCACGAGCGACGGGGATCTTGCGGCGCACCTCACGCATCCGAGCCACGGCGTCCCCCGCGAGTACGAAGCCCGGGTGCGCGGCGTTCCCGATCGGCACGCGCTCGAGCGGATTGCCCAGGGCGTCGTGCTCGATCGACGCAAGACCGCCCCTGCCGAAATCGCGCTGAAGAAGGTCGTCGAAGGAGACGACGGCGACCAGGCTGTCCTGTCGATCGTCATTCGCGAGGGGCGCAACCGCCAGGTGCGGAACATGTGCGACGCCATCGGACACCCGGTCGTCCGGCTGCGCCGCGTCCGGATCGGCTCGATCACGGACGATCACATCCGCCCCGGAGAGTTCCGGGAGCTGTCTCCGCGTGAGGTCGCGTCGCTCAAGAGAATGGCCGCCGCGCCGGTGCCCGCGCGGGCACCGCCTCGGAAACCGACGGCGCGCCGCGAGACCGCCCCCTCCTCGCCTTCCGGGTCCGGCACTCCCGACGCGGAAGCGCCGCCAGGGCCCGCGCGGGGGCTCGTGGTCGCGATCGACGGCCCGTCGGGGGCAGGGAAGGGCACCATTGCGCGCGCGGTGGCCGCCCGACTCCGCTACCCGCATATCGATACGGGTGCGATGTACCGTGCGGTCGCGTGGAAGGCCATTCACGACGGGACCGACCTTTCCGACGAGGCCGCGCTGTCGGCCATCGCTTCCGGCGTCGTCCTGGACGTCGGGGAAGGGCGCGTGCGCGTGGACGACCAGGATGTCTCGGGCGCGATCCGCACCCCGGAGATCGATGCCGCCGCGGCGGCGGTGGCGCGGCAGCCGCGCGTCCGCGCGGCGCTCATCGCGCGTCAGCGCGCCCTGGGCGAGTCGGGAGGGATTGTGATGGAGGGGCGCGACATCGGCACGGTCGTGTTCCCAGCCGCCGACGTCAAGATCTTCCTCGATGCGTCCCCGGAGGAGCGGGCGAAGCGCCGCGCCGCCGACCCGTCGCACACCGCCGGCCGGGGCACGTCAGCACTCCAGGACGTGGCGACCGCGCTCGAAGAGCGGGATCGCAGCGATCGCACGCGCGCCGCCTCTCCGCTCACGCAGGCCGCCGATGCCGTGGTGATCGATACCACGGCGATGTCGATTGAGGATGCGGTGGAGCAGGTGATGGCAGTGGTAAAGGGCCATCCCCGATCCCTAATCCCTAATCCCTAATCCCTGATCCCTGATCCCTGATCCCCGATCCCTAATCCCTAATCCCTGTCCTTGTAGTCGTCCGACGAGGCGGGATCGAGCTCCCACCGCTTCTTGTCGCGCGCGGCTATCTTGTCCGACGCCTTGAGCTCCTCGTTGTCCTCGTACTCCACACCGAGCGCCTTGCCGATATCGTCCACGCGATCCTGGTCTGGCGTCATGTTGTCGCCGCCCGGGGCCTCGTCGCCGCTGTCGTAGGCGCCGGCCCAGTCGGCGTCGACGTCGCCCGCCGTGATCTCGGGACTGACCTCGGTATGCTCCCGGCGTGCCTGGCGCATCTCCTCTCGCCCGGTTCTGGCCGCCGAAGCGCTTCGATCGAGGGTCAGGCTGGAGGGCGGGCTGGGAACCGTCTCATCCACTTCACGCAGCCGCCGGCGGGCGCGCTCCAGGTCGGGCGCCTGCCGGATGGTGCCCGCCCCGGATGCCGTTCCGGTCGAGCGCTTGGTGGGGAACGGATTCGTGCGGCCCTGGACGCTCCGTCCCGTCTCCGGCGTCTGGTCCAGCTGACGCTCACGTCCGGTGCCGCCGGCGCGGCGCTTCGGGGCCGCCCCCTTTGCGCGGCTGGCGCCCGTGCCCTTCGCGCGAGTCCTGCCGGCGGGGGCTTTCGTGCGTTTCGCAGCGCCGGCTCGCGCCGGCTGTTTCCGCTTTCCGGGCCGCGCGCGAGTGCCGGCTCGTTTCCTGGCGGCCTTGCCCCTGGGGGTCGCCGCGCGGGCGGTCTTGCGGGCGGTCTTGCGGGCGGTCTTGCGCCCCGTCTTCGCGGTCCGTCCCGCCCCGGCCTTGGTGCGTTTCGTGGCTCGCCCGCGCGGTGCCGCCGCCCGCTTCCGACCTTTGCTCTTGCCGGTTTTCTTCGCCATGTGAGCTCTTGTCTCCTGATGGACCGCGGGGTTGCTTCGCGGCTCGGCGTTGATTGACTAGGCGTCTCTAAGTGATGTATATTCTAGCGCTTATCGCAATCCAAAATGCGAAGCAATCCAACAGCCCGCCGGAGCTGGGATCCCGGCAGCACGCGCTAGAGAAGAAAGTCGAGGAGGACTCTGTTTAGCATGGCAACTGAAAATTCGACGCTCAACAATCCCAAAGGAGGTGGCACGGGAACGGCTGATCTCAAGACATCGGGTTTCTCCCAGATGGACGATGTCGATCCGCAGGAATACGCCCGCCTCCTGGAGCTTTACGATACCAGCTTCCGCAACATCGCGGAAGGTGAGGTCGTCAAGGGCACCGTGCTCAAAGTGACCGCATCGGAAGTCATTGTCGACGTGGGCTACAAGTCCGAGGGGGTCATCCCCGTGGACGAGTTCATCGACGAGACCGGCCAGATTTCGATCCAGCCCGGCGACATCGTGGACGTGCTGCTGGAGCGGACCGAAGACCGCGAAGGCTACGTCGTCCTCTCGCGCGAAAAAGCCGAGAAGATGAAGATCTGGGACGAGGTCGAGAAGGCGTATGCCGACAAGAAGGTCGTCATCGGCCGCGTCATCGAGCGCATCAAGGGAGGGCTCGCGGTGGACATCGGCGTCCGCGCGTTCCTGCCCGGGTCGCAGATCGACGTCCGCCCCGTCCGGAACCTCGACGCGCTGCGCGGCCAGGAGCTGCGGATGCGCGTCATCAAGGTGAACAAGAAGCGCGGCAATATCGTGCTCTCCCGCAAGGTCCTCCTCGAAGAGGAGAACGCGGAGAAGAAGAGGCACACGCTCGACACGCTGGCCGAGGGGAAGGTCCTTCGCGGCGTGGTCAAGAACATCACCGACTACGGCGCGTTCATCGACCTGGGCGGCATCGACGGCCTGCTCCACATCACGGACATGTCCTGGGGCCGCGTCTCGCATCCGTCGGAGCTGTTCAAGGTCAACGACGAGATCGACGTCGTCGTGCTCAAGTACGACCCGGCGACCGAACGCGTATCGCTCGGCCACAAGCAGCTGATGAACGATCCGTGGTCGAACGTCATCGAGCGGTACCCCGTCGGTGCGCGGATGAGCGGCAAGGTCGTCAGCCTGACCGACTATGGCGCGTTCGTGGAGCTCGAGCCCGGCGTGGAAGGGCTGATCCACGTCAGCGAGATGTCGTGGAGCAAGCGCGTCAAGCACCCGTCGAAGATCCTGAACGTCGGCGACTCCGTCGAGGCCATGGTGCTCGGCGTCGATCCCGGCGCGCGGCGCATCTCCCTCGGCCTCAAGCAGGTCGAGAGCAATCCGTGGCACGAGCTGTCGGAGAAGTACCCGATCGGGACGACGATCACGGGCAAGGTGCGCAACCTGACCGAGTTCGGCGCGTTCGTCGAGGTGGAGGAGGGCATCGACGGCCTCATCCACATTTCGGACATGTCGTGGAGCAAGCGGCTGAAGCACCCGTCGGAGGTCCTCAAGAAGGGGGACGAAGTGCACGCCATGGTGCTGAACATCGACGCGGAAAATCAGCGCCTCTCGCTCGGCCTCAAGCAGCTCCAGACGGATGTGTGGGACGAGTTCTTCACGCAGCACCAGATGGGCGACGTGGTCGAAGGCAAGGTCGTGCGCGTCACGAACTTCGGCGCGTTCGTCGAGCTGGTCGAGGGGATCGAAGGACTGATTCACATCTCGGAGTTCGACGACTCGCAGCAGGCGGGGAAGGACGGCAAGCTGGAGCTGACCGTCGGCGAGAGCTACCAGATGAAGATCATCAAGCTCATCGCCGCGGAGCGGAAGATCGGGCTGAGCATCCGTGCGCTGAAGAACGAGGAGTTCCGCGCGGACTGGGAAGCCTACACGGAGACGACCGGACGTCCGGAAGTGACGCTGGGCGATCACTTCAAGCATCAGCAGGACTGAGGAGCGCTTCCAGCTTCCGGCCTCCAGCTTCCAGTGCGTTCAGCTGGGAGCTGGGAGCTGGAGGCTGGCAGCTTCCGCCGAAGGGAGCCCCGTATGACCAGCGGCAGCATGACGAAAGCGGAGCTCGTCGAGGAAGTCTCGCGGGTCTCCGACCTCACGAAGAAGCATTCCGAGGTCATCGTCGACACGGTCTTCAAGAGCATCATCGACGCGCTGCACCGGGGGGAGAAGATCGAGCTGCGAGGGTTCGGGAGCTTCCGCCTCCGCCGGCGCGAGCCGCGCAAGGGGCGCAATCCCAAGACAGGCGACAAGGTGGACGTGCCGCCGAAGAAGGTGCCCTACTTCAAGCCGGGAAAAGAGCTCAAGGAGCTGATCAATCGTGAGGCCGCAGGCGCCCCCGCGGCGCCCGGGCCCGCATCGCTCGTCGTGGATCCGGACATCGCCGGAGTGTAAAGAAAGGTCGCACTTCAGCCTTCAGCGTTCGCACTTCAGACTTGTTATGGATCGCCTGTGGTCTCCCTGGAGGCTCGCGTACGTGACAGGCGATGCCAGGAGCATCGACTGCGTGTTCTGCGACGCCCGGCAGAACGAGCAGTCGGCGCTCATCGTCTTTCAGGGGCGCGTTTGTTTCGTTATCCTCAACCTGTTTCCCTATAACAACGGTCACCTCATGGTGATCCCCAACCGGCACGTGGCCACGCTCGCGGAGGCGACCTCGGCGGAGCTCGTCGAGCTCATCGAGCTGACGCGGTGCGCCGAGATGGCGCTCCAGGAGGCGTACGCGCCGCACGGCCTCAACATGGGGATCAACCTGGGCAAGCCGGCGGGCGCGGGCGTGCTGAATCACATCCACATGCACGTCGTCCCGCGCTGGAACGGCGACACGAACTTCATGACTGTCGTGGGCGAGACGCGCGTGCTGCCCGAAGAGCTGCCCGCGAGCGCCGCCAGGCTCAGGCCCATCTTCGAGCGCCTGGTGCACGCCGAACGCGAGCGTCCCTCCGCCTGACCAGCTCTGCGCCAGGCCACAGCGTAAGCCGCGCCTCCTTTCTCGACCCCGGGGCCCGAATGGCCCCGCAGTGAATGCGCACAGGAGATCGAGATTAGGAGCCATGCAGTCCTGGGACAGATCCTGATCTCCTGATCTCCTGTAGATGTGAGGCGAAGAGTACAATCTCGATGCAATGAAGCTCGAGCTGAGCGCCGCGCAGGCGGCATTCAAGGCGCAGGTGGAGGCGTTCGCAGCCGAGCGGGTCGCTCCCGCGGCAGCTGGAATTGACGAGACCGGCAGCTTTCCGCGGGCGCTCATTGGGGAGGCGGCGGCGCTTGGTCTGATGGGCGTCACAATCCCGAAGGAGTGGGGAGGTGCGGGGCGCGATTACGTGAGCTACGCGGTCGGTCTCGAGGCGCTCGCGTCGGCCTCGGCGGTGCTTGCCGTGATTGCGGCGATCAACAACTCGCTCGTCGCCGAGCCGATCGCCGCGTTCGGCACCGACGTGCAGCGCGAGACCTGGCTGCGCCGCCTGGCGTCAGGAGGCTCGATTGGCGCGTTTGCGCTCTCGGAGGAGCATGCCGGGTCGGATGCCGCCAATCAGCAGACCGTCGCGCGGCTGAGCGAGCGCGGATACGTGATCGACGGACGGAAGGTCTGGGTGGCCAATGCGGCGGCGGCCGATCTCCTGATCGTGTTCGCCGCGACCCAGCCGGGCATCCGGGGACGGGGCGTCAGCGCCTTCCTGGTCCCCATCGACACGCCGGGCATTACCCGCGTGGCCGCCGAGGATTCGCTGGGCGTGCGCGGGCTCGGGTGCATCGACCTGACGTTCACCGGCGTGGAGGTCGAAGCGGAGGCGATGCTGGGCAATCCCGGGGAAGGGTTCCGCGTCGCGATGTGGGCGCTCGACGGCGGGCGGGTGGCGATTGCGGCACAGGCGCTGGGCCTCGGCGCCGCCGCGCTCAGGGAAGCGCTGCATCACGCGAAGACGCGGGAAGCCTTCGGGCAGCCGATCGGCAACTATCAGGCGATTCAATGGATGCTCGCCGATGTCGCGACCGAGCTTGACGCGGCGCGGATGCTCATGCTGAAAGCGGCGGGCTCGGTCGGGCGGTCGCTCCAGGCCGGCGCCCCGCCGGGCTCCAGAGCGGTGGACGCCTCGATGGCGAAGCTGTTCGCGTCGGAAGCGGCTCATCGTGCCGCCGACAAGGCGATGCAGATTCTCGCATCGAAAGGCTATCGGCGCGGCTCGGTCGTCGAGCGGCTCTTTCGGGATGTGCGCGCGACCGAAATCTACCAGGGCACGTCGGAGGTGCAGCGGATGGTGATTGCGGAACACATCCTTTCCTAGCTGACAGCTGACAGCTACCCTAAAATTTGCTTCGCGATGGTCTGCAGCTGCAGGTTCGACGTGCCTTCGTAGATCTGTCCGATCTTGGCGTCGCGATAGAGCTTCTCG
>JALZOC010000663.1 GCA_030857365.1 Acidobacteriota bacterium | reverse complement strand
CAACTCTTCGGCGCCGGACAGACGCCGGAACGCTGCCTCGATTTGATCCTCCAGATTGCCGAGCCGGCGGACCCCGGCTGGCAGCCTGCCGCCCTGTCCGGGATCGCCCAGGGGCTGCGGGCGCGTGGTCTCGGCCGGGAGGGACGTTCGGCGCTGATGACGTTGCTGTCCTCCGACTTGCCCAATGCCCGCGCCGCCAGGGAACGGGTGAAGACGATCCTGTCGCAGGCTGCGACGATGGCCCTGAAGGAGGACGAGGGAACGCCCGCGGATTTGCGGGTGGCAGCCATCGGACTGATGGGCCACACAGACTATGCATCGGCGGGAAGGCACCTCGTAAGTCTGCTGGCTCCCCGGCATCCGTCCGAGGTCCAGGTTGCGGCCGTGCGGGCGCTGTCTCAGCTCCCGGAGCGCGAAGCCGCAGCCAACCTCGTCGCGGCATCCCGCTGGCCGACGTTCACACCTCAGGTCCGGGCGACGGTGCTCTCCGTCCTCGCGACCGAAGAGCGCCACCTCCTCATCCTCCTCGATGCGCTCGAGAAGCGGACCATCGCCGCTGGTGCCCTGGGGTCCGCGCGCCGGAATCAACTGATGAGCCACAAGAGCGCCGCCGTTCAGGCACGCGCCCGCGCTCTGTTCGCTTCTGTGGACGCCGGCGACCGGATGAAGGTGTACGAGCGGCTGCGCGCAACGGTGCTGACCCGACCGCGGAGCCCCGCGAACGGGAGACAGATTTTCGCCAGCTTCTGCGCGGGCTGTCATACGTTTGCCGCAACGGGCGGTCGAATGGGACCGGACCTGAGCGGCGTCCGCAATCAGCCGGCCGAAGCCATCCTGCTCCACGCCGTGGTGCCGGACTTTGAGATAACCCCTGGCTACCAGGGATACCTGGTCCAGACTCGAGATGGAAGGACGCTGTCCGGCAGGCTGGAATCAGAAGCCCCCAACAGCCTGACGCTCCGCGACGCCTCGTCGCAGCAGCACGTCATCCTGCGAAGCGAGGTGGTCTCCATGTCGGCGTCGGCGAGCTCCCTGATGCCCAACGAACTGGAGCGGCTGATGTCGGAGCAGGACCTCGCGGATCTGATCGGCTATCTCAAAATCGGGCCGGCATCGCCCGACGCGGGTGGGCCACGCTGAGTCTGCACCTGTAAAGGGGGACTCAACCTCGACAGCAAGCGCCAACGGCGTATTGTCTTCGGCCGCTATACTGCTCCGCATGGGCCCACTTGCCGTCTGGTCGCTCCTGACCATCCTCATGGCGGCGTCACTGGCGCAACGCGGCCCGCAGAAATCCACGAAACCCGGCTCTTTCAAAACGACGCTTTCGCTGGCCGAGATGACCGGCAAGCGGGCGGTGCTGACGACTTCAGCGGGTGAGTTCGTTGTCGACCTCCGGCCGGACCTCGCGCCGAACCACGTCGGGCACTTCATCAAGCTTGCCCGCGAGGGTGCGTTTAACGGGACCATATTCCACCGGGTCATCCGACTGGCGATTATCCAAGGGGGTGATCCCCTCTCGAAGGATCCCTCGAAGACGAAGCTGTACGGGACCGGCGGCCTGGGCGTGCTCGCCCCCGAGTTCAACAGTGAGCCGGCCACCCGAGGGGCGGTCGCCGCGGTGCTGCAGCCGAACCGGCCCGATAGCGGCGGCGCGCAGTTCTTCGTCTGCGTCACCGATCAGCGTGCGCTCGACGGCAAATACACGATTTTCGGCCGCGTGACAGACGGGATGGATGTCGTGCAGAGAATCTCCGAGATCCCGGCATCCGCCGACGGGGTTCCTTCCGAGCGGATCGTCATCGAATCCGTGACGATTCGCGACACGCCGCCGCCGGAGCCCGAGCCATTCTCGCAGGAGCCCGCCTCCGATCTCGCCAGTTACCGCGCGATTCTGGAGACGAGTGCCGGGCCCATCACCGTCGAGTTCCTGCCGGACCTCGCACCCGGGCACGTGCGCAACTTTCTCCGGCTTGCGCAGGCCGGCGTCTTCGATGGGACCAGCTTTCACCGAGTGGTCCGTGGCTTCGTCGTCCAGGGCGGCGCGCTCAACACGCGCGGACCGCTCACGGAGAAGCAGCAGCAGTATGTGCGTGCGCTGCCGCCGGAGTTCAGCGGTACTCCGCACGTGAAGGGTATCCTTTCGATGGCGCGCGGCGACGACCCGGCCAGCGCCACGACCTCGTTTTTCATCGTCACCGGCACTGCCGCTTCGCTCGACAACAAGTACACCGTCTTCGCGCGGGTGATAGATGGACTGGCCGTCGTGGACGCAATGAATCAGGCGGTCGTAAACGGCGAGACCCCCGTCGACCGTATAGAGTTGAAGGGCATCCGGATCGTCCGCTGAGGGGGGTCCGCTCGTTCACCCCCAGTCCTGTCCCGGAACCGTCCGTTCGCGGGCGCGGCGCGTCCAAATCTGCACACCCGACAGTGGAGTACGCCAGATGAGCTCAACTATCCGCCGTTCGGCGGGCCTTGCGGCCGCCGCCCTTGCCGTTCTGACCTTCTCCGTTGACGTTTCCAACCGGGCGCTGGACGACTGGCCGCAGTGGCGTGGGACGAAGCGCGACGGCATGTCGCAGGAAAAGGGGCTTCTCAAGACCTGGCCGAAGGAGGGACCGCCATCAGCCTGGCGGGCCAGCGGGGCCGGGGCGGGCTACTCCTCATT
>JALZOC010000662.1 GCA_030857365.1 Acidobacteriota bacterium | reverse complement strand
CATCGAGAGCCTGAGCCTGCTGGCCCGCCTCGCGCGCCAACACGATGACCTCACGCACGAGCTGCTCGACGCGGAAGGCAACGGCTTCTCGGTGAACTACCTCCGCGCCCTCCTCGTCGCCGCCGGTTCCCTGCCCGAACGCGACGAACACGCCACGCGGTTGCGACGCTTCGCCGCCCGCGTCACCGACGAAGTCGCCGATCCACGCCACCGCCAGGTGCTCAGCCGCTACGCCCGCTGGCACGTCGTCGCCCGTGCTGCACTGGAGGAGCTGAACGAGAAGTGGGGCGCCAAGTATGCGGCGATCATCCGGTTGTGGAACAACGCCTGGGAGGAGTTCATCCCCTTCCTGGACTACGACGTCGAGATCCGCAGCGTCATCTGCTCCACGAACGCGATCGAGTCGCTGAACGCCCGCTACCGCCGCGCGGTCCGGGCCCGCGGGCACTTCCCGACCGAGCAGGCCGCCCTGAAGTGTCTCTACCTGGTCACCAGATCACTCGACCCCACCGGCCGAGGAAGGGCACGATGGACAATGCGCTGGAAGCCAGCGCTCAACGCGTTCGCGATCACCTTCGCCGACCGCTGGCCGGCAGCCGAGACCTACTAATGAACACCGCCGGAAACACCCTTAGCGAGACAGTCCCCGCTCAGCCCCTAACCCTTATGCAGAAGTTATCGGGCGAGAATGCGGCTGAGTCAGGACCTAGAGTAGAGACCCGCGGCTCGTGTCGACTCCGTCGAGCCGCGAGTCAGGAGGTCACGTGTTCACCGATCATCCGATTACGAGTCCACCCCCGCCGGAAACGAAGATCTGGCGGTACATGAGTCTGGAGGCGTACATCGACCTGCTGGTTTCGTCGTCGTTGCACATGTCGCAACTAGCCAGGATGGAGGACCCGTGGGAGGGGCTCTACGGCGAGGGGAACGTGCCCTACCGTCGAGAACGTTTCGGCAAGGACTACGAGTGGCTGGACAAACAGAAGTTCTTCGAAGCCTTTAGCAACGACGCACGTAAGACCAACTACGTGAGTTGGCACGCATCGCCCTACGAGTCGGCCGCCATGTGGGACGTCTATGCGGCTAACGGTAAGGGCGTCGCCGTCCGGGCGCGTTGGGACAGGTTGACCGCAGCGCTGAAGTCGGAGTCGCTGATCTACGGCAGCAAGGTCTCCTACATTGACCACGCGACCACCGCGATCCCCGAAGACAACGGCATGTACCCCGTGATCTGCAAGCGACTGAGCTATGAGCACGAGCGGGAGGTTCGGTTGATTGGCCACCCGTCGTTCGAGCCATACATGGAGACGCCCGAGACCCCGCTCGACTACGAGCGGCTTCCACCCTTCTTCAAGGTTCCCTTTGACCTCACGACCGCCGTGGATGAGGCGCTCGTCGCTCCGCGCGCGCAATCGTGGGTCCAGGCCGTGGTCGAGGACGTGACACGCAAGTACGGCTTTGACTGGCCCGTAACGCAGTCCCCCCTTCTCCGGCCGCTGTAGGTGCGCCCAGTAAGTGTTCGCGCTCGCCCACTACAAGCCCCGGTCAGCCTCTTGACCGCCTCGGCGGCCGGAGGAACGGTGACGCCGTTAGCGGGCACTGCCTGTTGGCGCTGTTGTTGAACGGCCGGTCCGTCGCCTCTGCAATAGGAACCGTCGGCGTTGGCGGGAACCAGATGCCCTGAGCGCGGCCAATCTTCACACCATCCGCGAAGCGAGGTTCCCGCGCCTCGGTCCGCGCGTCCCCGCCGGTCCGGCCGCCCCGGTACGGTGCCGACTGCTTTGCCGGTCAGCACCGCGCAGGCGCTCACCGGGCGCCGGGCGCAGCGCCTTCCGCTCGGCGGGATCGAGCCCGCCGTATACCCCGGCGCGGTCGAGGTCGGCCGGGACGCTCAGCGCCGATTGCAGGCACTCGGCCCGGACCGGGCATCGCCCGCAGATCGCCTTCGCCCTGGCCTGGCGGGCAAGTAGCCACGGCGAGCGGGGCTGGCGACCGACATCGGCCGTCCACAAGTCTTCGGGGTACTGCTGGCACGCCGCCCAGGCCCGCCAGTCCGCGCCCCGATCGACGCTCATGCGGACCGAAACCTGTAGCGGCTGAGCAACACCTGCTCTAGATAGCTGAACGACGTCGGCGGCGAAGCGATGCTTTGTTCACCCGCGCTGACCGTGCGGTAGCCCGCCGGGTTCTGCAGCCAGCGGCGGGCCAACCCGAGAGCGCACCAGCGAACCACCGGCGGCACCGGCGTCGGCACTCCCCGCGAGCAGAACTCGCCCATCACGGCGTTGAGCAGACCGACCATGTCGACCACCTGGACGCCGGTCAGCGACCGCTTCGGGCATCGCGTGAATCTCATCGCAGATCAACAGGCTCGGGTTCCATCCGTGCAACGCCGCAGGCTCGGCCGGTAGCGCGGTCATCACCCCACCGGACTGCGGGCACTCCAACCGATCGGCGAACACCTGCACCCGATCGGACAACCGCTTGTCCGACTCGACCATCCGCCGCGCAATCCGCAACGTGATACCCGCCTGCCGAGCATCCGTCGCGACCACCAGCGACTCAGCACCCGGCGGCCCGTCCACCAGCTCCCGCAGAGCCAGGCACGCGGCCATCGTCGTCTTTCCCTGACCTCTGGGCATCGACGCCAGCAGGGTCCGCACGCCCGGCTCGTACGC
>JALZOC010000661.1 GCA_030857365.1 Acidobacteriota bacterium | reverse complement strand
CGGCATGGCGCCACGATCCCCCGCGCGACGCGCGCCTGACCCCTGCCTCGGGCCCGGGGGGGTTCGCCGCCGGCGAGACGGCGTAGTAGTCGCCTGCATACCAGTCCGCACACCATTCGTGCACGTTGGCCGCGATCCCGAAAAGCCCGAATGCATTCGGGTCGCCCAGCGTGACCGGCCACGGCGATGCCAGCGGGCCGCGACCCTGCTGCGGGATCCAGGCAGCAATGTCGTCCCCCGAGGGGTACCGGCGGCCTTCGACGCCCCCTCGCGCCGCGCGCTCCCACTCGGCTTCGGTCGGCAGCCGCTCGTCCCCTCGCCACCCGCAATACGCGCACGCATCTTCCCAGCTGACGCCCACGACGGGGTAGTCGGCCGGCTGGAACTCGGCCGCGTCCCAGTCACGCGGCGGCGCATGATGCGTGTCGGTCATGAAGGCCGCGTATTCGGCCCGTGTCACGGGGTAAATCGCCAGCTCGAACGCGTCGACGGCGACAACGTGGACAGGGGCTTCGTCCTCCTGCCCGTCGAGGCTGCCCATCGAGAACGATCCCGCGGGAATCCGCGCGAAACGCGTCCGGACCGGTGCTCGTCCCATCACCCGGTGCGGCGCCGCGCGTACTTCTGCACGAGCGTGTCGGCAAAGCCCGGTGCGACGGCATTCATGACGGCCAGCGCGCGTGACATCCGGTGCGGATACACCTCCGCCCGCGGCCGCTTCAGGCAGGCGACGACGGCGCGGGCCACCTGGTCGACCGACTGCCTCGGACCCAGGCCCGAGACCGAGTGGCCGTAGTCGCGTTCCATCGCGTAGCGGAACTCGGTATCGGTCGACACCGGATACACCACGCTGACGTGGATGCCGGTGCCCCGCAACTCGCTGCGGATCGCCTCCGCGAAACCGACCTGCGCCGCCTTCGTCGCACTGTAGGCGCTCATCCGCGGGATGCCGCGCTGACCGACGATCGAGGACATGATGATGACATGGCCGCTCGCCTGCGCGCGAAACACCGGGAGCGCCGCGCGCACGCCGTAGAACGTGCCGAGAAAGTTGACCTCCATCAGGCGCTGCATCGTGGCGCCCGGTGTTTCCTCCACCGTGCCGTAGTAGCCGAACCCCGCGTTGCAGATGATGATGTCGAGGCGGCCGTACGTCTCCCGTGCATGCGTCACGAGGCGCAGCATGTCGCCCTCCGACGTGACGTCGCTGACGAGCGCGTCCGCGCGCCCGCCCGACGACCGGATCGTCCGGACCGCCTCGGCGAGGCGGTCGTCGCGCCGTGCGCCGAGAACGACCGCGCAGCCCGCCGCCGCCAGTTGCTGCGCGCAGGCGAGCCCGATCCCGGACGACGCGCCTGTAATCACCGCGACCCGTCCCGCCAGAGCCATGCCTCGAATGATATACGCAGCGACCGGCCGCACGCGGCACGGAGCACGTGACAAGCGGCACGTTGCACCTGGCACGTGGCACGTGGCACGTTGAGACCTATGCCTGACCCTTCCATCGCGCTGCTGCGTGAGCTCGTGGCCATTGATTCGGTCAACCCTTCGCTCGTGCCAGGGGCGGCAGGGGAGGGGGCGATCGGTGAGGCCGTCGCACACCACCTGCGCCGCCTCGGCCTCGCCGTGACGCTGCAGGAGGTCGTTCCCGGGCGGCGGAACGTCATCGGCGTGCTCGACGGCGCCGAACCCGGGCGGTCGCTGATGCTGTGCGGGCACATGGATACCGTGGGCGTGGAGGGGATGGCGGCGCCATTCGATCCTGTTGAGCGCGAGGGCCGTCTCTACGGCCGCGGTGCCCAGGACATGAAGGGCGGGCTCGCGGCCATGATGGACGCCGCCCGTGTCGCGCAGAATCGCGGATTCCGGAAGGGGCGTCTGATCGTCGCAGCTGTGATCGACGAGGAGTACGCGAGTATCGGCGCCGATGCGCTGGCGCGGGAGTGGGCCGCCGATGCCGCCGTGGTGACGGAACCGACCGATCTCCAGGTGGGCGTCGCGCACAAGGGCTTCGCGTGGGTCGAGATACAGGCGCGCGGGCGGGCGGCCCACGGCAGCCGCCCCGCCGACGGGTGCGACGCGATTTTCAGAATGGGCCGGATCCTTCAGCGCCTCGAACAGCTCGATCGAGATCTGCAGGCGCGGCCGGCGCACCCCCTCATGGGAGTGGCCTCGCTTCATGCGGCGACGATCGGCGGAGGGCGGGAGTGGAGCAGTTATCCCGAGTTCTGCACGCTGCGCGTCGAGCGCCGGACGGTCGCGGGGGAATCCGGCGACACGGTTCTCGGAGAGATCGATGCGATATTGCGGGACCTGACACGCGATGATCCCGGCTTTACCGCGGAGGCGACGCTGCGGTTCGCGCGGCCTGCGTACGAAGTGCCGAATCTGGACCCGCTGCCCGGCGCGCTCGTGGACGCCGCCAGGGCAGCAGGGGTGACTGCCGGGCCTGTGGGAATGAGCTTCTGGACCGATGCCGCCATCCTGGGGGCCGCCGGCATCCCGTCTGTCCTGTTCGGCCCCGGCGGCGCGGGGCTGCACAGCGGCGACGAGTACGTGCGGATCGCCGACGTCATCGCCTGCCGCAATGTGCTCGCGTGCTTGATGAATGATCTGTAAAGAGCTGTCAGGTGTCCCTGTCGGCTCTCCGCGCGAGTGGCGCGGCTCCGCGACTCCTTGATC
>JALZOC010000660.1 GCA_030857365.1 Acidobacteriota bacterium | reverse complement strand
CGCAAACGATGCGATCAGATCGACCTGGGAGACCAGCGCGCCCGACACGGCAGGTTTCACGCGCGCGGGCCAGCGCAGCACGAACGGGACCCGCGTCCCCCCTTCGAAGTTGCTGTATTTCCCGCCCCGAAACGGCGCGGCGGGCGCATGATCCCCCAGCTTCTCGACAGCCTCGTCTTTGTACCCGTCGTCTATCACGGGGCCGTTGTCGCTCGTGAACAGGACGAGCGTGTCGTTTGCCAGCTCGAGCCGGTCGAGCGTCGACAGAATCTCGCCGACGGACCAGTCCAGCTGCGCGATGGCGTCACCGCGCGGCCCCATGGACGTGGCGCCGACGAAGCGCGGGTGCGGCACGCGCGGCACGTGCGGATCGTGCAGCGCAAAAAAGAGGAAGAACGGCTTCGCGCGATGCTGCTCGATGAAGGCGGTCGCCTTGCGCGTGAAGGTGTCCGCCATGTCTTCGTCCTTCCAGAGCGCCGCCTTGCCGCCGGTCATGTAGCCGATCCGGCTGATGCCGTTGACGATCGTCTGATCGTGGCCGTGGCTCGGATGCATCTTGAGGAGGTTCGCGTTCCCTCGGCCCGTGGGCCAGTCGCCGATCGGCTGGGTGTAGCTGACACGGATCGGATCGGCGGGATCGAGCCCGACGACGCGCCGGTTTTCGACGTAGACGGTGGGAACCCGGTCGCCCGTCGCGGCCATGATGAAGGAGGAATCGAAGCCGATGTCCGTGGGGCCCGGCCGGATCTCTCCGTTCCAGTCCGGCCCTCCCGAGGGGCCGAGACCAAGATGCCACTTGCCAACCACCCCGGTGGCATAGCCGGCCCGCTGAAACACGCTGCCCAGCGTCGTCCTTCCCGGTTCGATGATCATCGCGGCGTCGCCGGGCAGGATGCCGGTGCCGGGCTTCCGCCACGCGTACTCGCCGGTGAGCAGGGCGTAACGGGAGGGGGTACAGGTGGCGGCGGGCGAGTGGGCGTCGGTGAACCGGAGGCCCTCGCGGGCGAGGCGGTCGATGTTCGGCGTCTTCAGGTGCCGCGCGCCGTACGCCGAGACGTCGCCGTAGCCCAGGTCGTCGGCATAGATGAGGATGACGTTCGGACGGCTCTGGGCGGCCGCGTGTGACGCCGCGAGCGCCAGCAGGGCAGTGATCGCAACGATTCTGGAATTCATCTTCATCTCCAACGCTTACAGGCTCGCTCAGGGACTCCACACTCGCCAGCTCGCTCAGGCGGATCTCAGCCGCCCCGGTTGGAAGCGCCTGGCGCCGAGCGCCCCATGATAGAGCATGAGGTCATCCGGACACATCCCGGGTGTCAGCGCGTGCAATTCGTGCTTGCCCGCCGCGATCAGCCGTGCGACCATCCCGCGCATGCGACGACATATCGATCTCCTGATTTGGGCGGCCCTGGTGTGCGGCGCGTCAACTGGAGCCCCGAAAGCCTTTGCGGAGCCGCCGCCACGACTCGCCGATGCGGGGCAGGCGCGCTCAGGGCAGGCCGCTCGTCCCAACGTGCTGTTCATCATGGCCGACGACCTGAACAACGACATGGGCACCTACGGGCACCCGCTGGTGAAGACTCCGAACCTCGATCGCCTCGCCGCGCGGGGTATGCGGTTCGATCGTGCGTACACCCAGTTCCCGTTGTGCAGCCCGAGCCGGGTGTCGCTGCTGACGGGGCTGCGGCCCGACACGACAGGCGTGCACGATCTGCAGACCGATTTCCGCAAAGTGATTCCGGACGTCGTGACGCTGCCCCAGATGTTCAGACAGAGCGGCTACGTCGCCGCGCGCGTCGGCAAGATCTACCACTACGGGAACCCCGGGCAGATCGGCACGAGCGGCCTGGACGATCCGGCGTCGTGGGACGAGTTCGTCAACCCTCGAGGCATCGACAAGGACGAAGAATCGAAGCTGACGAACTTCACGCCGGCGCGCGGGCTGGGCTCCGCTCTGGCCTACTACGCATCGCCGGCTCCCGACGAGGAGCACACGGACGGCAAGGTGGCGGCGGAAACCATCGCGCTGCTCGAGAAGCACAAGGATCGCCCGTTCTTCATCGGCGCCGGCTTCTACCGCCCGCACTGTCCGTACATCGCGCCTCAGAAGTACTTCGATCTCTATCCTCTGGACAGGATTCCTGCGCCAGCCGCCTCTTCGGCGTCGCAGGCGCCGGCGGCGGCCTGGTTTACAAACCCGCCGCACTGGGAGCTCAGCGAACAGCAGCAGCGGGAATCCATCCGGGCATACTACGCATCCATCAGCTTTCTCGACGCGAACGTCGGGCGGGTCCTCGATGCGCTCGACCGCCTGGGCCTGACGGACAACACCATCGTGGTGTTCGTCAGCGATCACGGCTACCACCTCGGCGAGCAGGGGCAGTGGATGAAGATGACGCTCTTCGAGCGCTCCGCGCGTGCGCCGGTGATTGTGGCCGGCCCGGGGGTTTCGTCGAAGGGACGCTCGACGTCTCGAATTGTCGAGTTCCTGGATCTCTATCCCACGCTGGCGGACCTGGCGGGCGTCGCCGCGCCTCCGGGCCTCCACGGCCGCTCGCTCACGCCGCTCCTGAAGAACCCGAAGGCGACGTGGGATCACCCGGCGTTGACACAGGTTCGGCGAGGCCCGGCGGCAACGGGGTACATGGGCTACAGCGTTCGGACCGAGAAGTGGCGGTACACGGAA
>JALZOC010000097.1 GCA_030857365.1 Acidobacteriota bacterium | reverse complement strand
GCGCGGGACGGCTCCAGCGGCGGGCCAGGCGCCCGCCGGGCGCGGAAACTTCACGCCCGTGTATGAGCTTCCGCCGGGGACGATCCGTCCTGGGAGCAACACCGTGACCGTGCGTGTGCAGAACACCCGGAACGAGGGAGGGTTCATGGGAGCTCCCGAATCGATGTACATCGAGGCGGGCACTGAAAGAACGCCTCTGGCCGGCACGTGGAAGTACCGGGTCGAACGGCAGACCAACGCGGGGGCGCTGTATTCGAAGCCGGGGGAGCTTGGCGTGCACGTCGCGTTCACCGCCGAAGGGGGAGCGGCCGGCGCTGCCGGCGCGGGGCTCCCGCCGGCGGCCGCGCAGGCGCCCGATGTCGTCCTGCGTCTGTCGGTCCTTCCCGGCGAGATGAGGTTCGACAGGACTGAGCTCACCGTGGCTCCCGGGCAGCTCGTCGAGATCGTGTTCACGAACCCCGATCTTCTGCAGCACAACTTCGTGCTGGGCCAGTCAGGGTCGCTGCCGCAGATCGGCCAGGCGAGCGACGTGCTCGCTTCGTCGCCGGCGGGCCTGGCGCAGCAGTACGTACCCGACATCCCTCAGGTGCTGTTTTCGACGAAGCTGCTGGAGCCGGACCAGACGGTCACATTTCAGTTCAGGGCTCCCGCAACCGCGGGGCAGTACCCCTACGTGTGCACGTTCCCCTCGCACTGGCAGATGATGAACGGCATCCTGAACGTCGTCGCGCCGCAGCCTGGCGGCCGGGGCGGCGGCTGATCGCCGGCCCTGGCTGCCGCGCCTTTCAGTTCGCTGATCGGATCGCCAACCCCGGTGCCGGGCATTGCAGAACCTAGGATCCGATTCGCGAGGCGGTCAGTGTGACGTCCGAGTCTTTCCAGGCGTTCTGAAACCGGCGCTCGACGAGGCTCGCGTCGTCCGCCTTCCCCTGCGCCTTCAGTGCCTGGACCAGCCCGAAGAGCGACCACCCATTGCCCGGATTCTTCCGGAGGTCCTCCCAGTACACCGCCTCCGCCTCATCCGGCCGCCCGGCCGCGAGCAGCACCGCGCCCAGCGTCTGGCGCACCGGGGCGTGCCAGTCGGCCGGCTCCTGGTAGATCAGCGCGTCCTCGAAGCGGACCGCGCGATCGAGGTGGAGCACCGCCTTGTCCCAATCCTTGCGCCTTGCAGCGATCTCGCCGGCCACGACCTCCGGTGCGATCCGGAGGACGGCGCGGCCCGGGTTGGTTGAGAACGTCACCTGCCCCTTCAGCGACGGATCGCTCACAGCCTGCTTCAGCGCGACCAGCTCCCGGTTTGCGTCTCCCAGCCGGCCGCGCGCGATGAAGGCCATCGCCCGTGCGTAACGCCACGCGCCGCGGGTGAATGCGGTGTCGTGCCGCGGGCCCTTCTCCGCAAGGATGTCGTTCCACTGTCCGAACTGCACCATGGCCCAGTAGGGAACGACCAGGAAGCCCTGCAGGATGGGAACACTGCCGAGCGCCTCGTCGGGAATGGCCGCCGCCAGCTTCCGTGCGGCGTCGAGGGCCACCTGTCGCTGACCGCTCGCCGTCGCGCCCATCCAGATGAAGTGAATGTTGTGCGGGTAGTATCCGAGGGGGTAGAGCCCCTGCGCCCGGCATTGTGTGATGTAGTCTTCGTCGGCCTGCACGGCAAGCTGATTGGACCTCACGACGTCGGCATGACGTCCGACGCGCATGTAGATGTGCGCCGGCATATGGACGATGTGCCCGGCCCCGGGCATGAGCGTGAGCAGCCGGTCCGCTTCCGCTTCCGCGCGCTCCGGAGTGTCGGTCGGCTCCCAGAGATGGATCCAGTAGTGAAGCGCGCCCGGGTGGTTCGCGTGGGTCGAGAGCACCTGCTCGAGAGCCTTCTGGATGTCGCGCGTCTCGTCATACGGGTGTCCGTCGCGCGTCCAGTAGTTCCAGGGCCGCAGGTTCATCAGCGACTCGGCGTAAATCGTTCGCGCATCGAGGTCGCCGGGATATCTGTCAGCCAGCGCGCGCATCGCGTGCGCGAACGCACGATCCGCCGCCTTGCGGTCGTCCGCTTTGCCTGTGTACCTGGACGCCAGCGCATCGATATACGCCTGTTCCCTCTCGCTCGCCCGTGACTTCAGGGCCATCGCTTTCTGCGTGAGCTCGTGCGCCTTCGGCTCGTCCTTCGGATCCATCGGCGCATTGATGTTGGGACCGAGTACGAGCGCCTGTCCCCAGAACGCCATGGCGCACTCCGGATCCAGGCGCGCCGCCTCGGCAAACGCCCGCCCCGCTTCGGCGTGATTGAAGCCATAGGCGAGGTTCAGTCCCTGATTGACGAACAGCTGCGCGCGCTCCGACTTCGTCGTCACGACAAACGTGTGCGGGCCGAGGTTCTGCAATCGGGGAGCGAGGGGCATGCCGGGCGCAGCGGCCTGATCGTATCCGGCGGGTTTCTGATAGTGCTGGTGAACGGGCGGGTCCTGGGCGGACGCGCGGCCTGCAGCGGCGGCGCACACGAAAACGACCGCGACGAGTGACGGACGGCAGCGCATAGTCGACACCTCCAGAGCTGGACAACAAAACTACTACAACCATTGGGCAAGCGCGATAGCCTCACCCCGGACCGCCAGACAGCGACTCGCTCGCCGGGGCGGCGCGCTACACTGGGAGCGTGATGCGCTTGGCCGCGAAGTGCGGGGTTGTACCGGCCTGGGTTGTGGTCGCGGCCGTTCTCTACATGTCGCCTGCCTCCGCTCGCGTCGAGATGCAATTGCCCGCAGCGCCCGCGCGGGCGCCCGTCGCATCATCGAGTCCCGACACCGTTTCGGTGCGCATCGATGCGGTCGTGACGGACCAGAAGGGACGGCCGGTCCTCGACCTCCGTCCATCGGATTTCGAAGTGATCGAGCACGGAGCGCCGGCTCCGCTCACGACCGTAGAGTTGCGGAGCCACCGGCCTCCGATTGATGGCGCTGCCGCGCCAATCGAGTCCGCCGAGGATGAGAAGCGCGAGGCCGGCCAGCCGGGCACGCGCGTGTTTGCGCTCTTCCTGGACGAGTTCCACGTTGCGGCCGGCGAGACCACGGAGCGGGTTCGTGAGGCGGCGTCCCGCTTCGTCGACGAACAGCTCCAGACCCAGGACCTCGCGCTCGTCATGAAGCCGCTCGACGCCGTGAGCGGATTTCGCTTTTCGCGAGACCGGACGGCGCTCCGCGCCGCCATCGCGGGATTTTCAGGGCGAAAGGATGATCTCGCGCCCCGAAGCCTCTTCGAGGAGCAGTACATCGGCCGCGCACCCGAGGCCATTGCCGCTGCCCGCGTCCAGATCGTCACCGCGGGGCTGCGCGAATTGACGCTGCGCCTCGGCGAGTTGCAGGCGGACCGCGGCGTGATCGTGCTGCTCAGCGAAGGGTTCCCGACGTCTGCGGCGCGGGGCAGCAGGAGCCAGCCCCTGCAAGGTGTCGTGCGTGCCGCGAGCCACTACCATCTATCCATCTACACCTTCAATCCGGCCGTGCGCACGCGGCAGGAGCCGGGCCCGGCCGCCGAGGCCCGGACGGCGGCGCTCGACTGGCTGGCGGCCCAGACCGGCGGGCGTGCCGCCGCGCAAGGCTCCGATCTCGCCGCCGGGTTCGACCGCATGTCGGCCGACCTGGCGGCTTACTACGCCCTGACCTATCGTCCTCTCCAGAGCGACGGCCGATTTCACGCGCTGCAGATCCGCGCGAAGCGCCGCAACGCCGACGTGCGGGCTCGCCCCGGATACTGGGCTCCACTTGGTGGAGAGTGGCGCACCCGCCTCTCGGCCGGCATGGTTCCTTCAGGGTCCAGACGGGCGCTCCGCCGAAGCCCCCTGATCGAGACCAGGATCGGCGTTTCACCGCAGCCTGGCGGGGAGCCGCGGATGGTGATCACATGGGAGCCCCGTCCCGGGACGTCCGCCAGCCCGCGGCTCGTCGTGCTCCAGGCGCGGTCGACGCGGGGTGCCGAGCTCTTCAACGGAGACGTGGCGCCCGTGCAGGCAGGCACCGCCGCCTCGCCCGACAGCGCGCGATTCGACGTGCCCGCCGGACGCGTGGAACTGGATCTGTCCATCCGCGACCTTCAAGGCAAGGTGCTCGACACAGAGGTCCGCGACTTCGACGTACCGGACCTGCGCTCGCGCACACACGGCCCGATGCTGCTGTTCCCGGAGGTGGTCCGCACCCGCACGGTCGGAGATTTCCGCTCGGCCCTTGCGAATCCGGACGCCGCACCCTCATCGCTGAGAGTCTTTGCGCGTGGGGACAGGCTGCTGATCAGGGTGCCGGCCTACGATTCGAGCGGCGCCGCCGTCGAGGTCTCGGCAAGACTGCTGAACGAGTGGGGTCACCCGATGAGGGACATCGACGCGGCTGACGGTGGCCCGGGACAGTCCGTCGCACAGTTCGCCTTGCCGCTCGCCTGGCTCGGCCCGGGGCAGTACCTCATCGAGCTTGCCGGCACGAACGCCAACGGCGTCGTGAAGGAGCGCCTCGCGTTCAGACTCACCAGCTAATGGGGACACTCACCTTTACGCTAAGTTGTTGATTGTAGAGATGCAGAGTTTTCAATGACTTACCGTAAAGGTGAGTGTCCCCATTAAATGGGGCGGAGGCGTGCGGCAGCCGCCTCGAGAGTTTCGTCCTTTTTCGCGAAGCAGAAGCGCAGCACGGTCGGCGCAGGAGAGCGCGGCAGGAACGGCGAGGTCGGGATCGATGCCACGCCGTGCTCCCGCGTGAGGCGCACGGCAAAGTCCGCGTCAGGCTCGGCGGTGATCGCCGAGTAGTCCATCAGCTGAAAGTAACTGCCGTGGCTCCCGAGCGGCGTAAAGCGTGACCCCTCCATGCGGCGGAGGAACAGATCACGCTTCCGCTGGAAGAACGGCCCGAGGTCCGCGAGCCGCCTGGAGTCGGACAGAAAATCGGCCAGGGCGAACTGCACCGGCGTGTGCGTGGAGAAGGTGACGAACTGATGCACCTTGCGGAACTCCGCCGTGAGGGCCGCCGGCGCGACGGCGTAGCCCACCTTCCATCCCGTCACGTGATAGGTCTTGCCGAACGACCCGATGATGAAACTGCGGGCCGCCAGCTCCGGGCTGCGCGCCATGCTCTGGTGCTGCACGCCGTCGAAGATGATGTGCTCGTACACTTCATCGCTCACGATCAGCATGTTCGTGTCCGCGACGAGACCCGCCAGTGCCACGACGTCGTCCGCGCCGAGCACGGCGCCGGACGGGTTGTGCGGCGAGTTCAGGAAGATGAGCCGCGTGCGCGGGCTCACGGCCGCCCGGACGGCGTCCCAGTCGATCGCATAATCCGGGTACGTCAGCGGTACGACGACGGGTGATCCTCCGTTGAGGGTGATGGCGGGGATATACGAATCGTAGCAGGGCTCGAGAACGATCGCTTCGTCCCCGGGCCGCAGCACTGCCGCAACCGCTGCGAAGATGGCTTCGGTGCCCCCGGAGGTGATTGTGACCTCGGTGTCCGGATCGTACTCGCGGCCATGCAGGCGGACGTACTGCGCCGCGATCGCCTCGCGCAGCGGAAGAACACCCTGCATGGGGGCGTACTGGTTGCGCCCCGCGCGCATGTGCCGCGCGACGGCTTCGACGAGCGCCGGATCGCAGTCGAAGTCAGGAAACCCCTGCGACAAATTGATCGCGCCGATCTCGGCGGCCATGCGCGACATGACGGTGAAGATCGTGGTGCCGACCGACGGCAGCTTCGAGCGGATGTCGACGGGCGTGTTCATACCGCCTCGAAACACCCGGTCGTGCGATTCTTCGCCACGCGGTTCCACGGGAACTGCTGCCCGTTCATCGCGACGTACACGCCCGGGGGGAGCACCTGCACGAACGACAGCGCGCTGCCCAGATTGAACAGGCCATCCGAACTGCCGAAGGCATAGGGCACCATCGCCCCGGTCAGCACAATCGTTTTCAGCCCGAGCGATGCGGCGGCGAGGGCGCGAGCTGTCGCGACCATGGTATCGGTCCCGTGCGTCACGACAATGGCGGTCTCGGCGCTCTCCCGCGCACGCGCCACGATACCGGCGCGCCCGGCCGCGTCGAGGTCGAGGCTGTCAATCATCGTGACGGGCTCGACGACGACGTCGAGCCGGCACCTGCCGAGGCGGAGCATCTCCGGCACGTGCGTGTCCCGGAAGAACAGGCGCCCGGTCAGCTCGTCGTACTCCTTGTCGAACGTGCCGCCCGTGACGAGGATCCGTATTTTCATGGTCCGCTTCCGCCCGCGACGTGCAGGTGCTTCGACCACGCCAGCCGGTACTTACAGAACTGCATCCGACCTACGTAAATCGCGCGGCGGGTGGCCGCCCCATTGTAGTGCGGCGGGCCGACCGCCATCCGCCGTGAAGGAGCAAGCTGCAGCAGGTCAGGTACTTACGGGCGCGGCACGGCGGCACCTCGGGGCCCGGCACCCGGCTTGCCTCACTGGGGGCACCTGAGGAGGTCATTGAATGTTCGCCATCGCAGCCATTCTGATCGGTATCGTGGGAGTGATCTACGTCCGGCGCCGGAGCTCGCGCAAGAAGCAGGCGATCTAGGCTGGAGTCAGCGCGGCGCTCACGGAACCTGATGTCCCGAGAGCGTCGCGTCCATCCAGCTGCCCGTCCGGGATGCGTTGCACGTAGCACGGAGACAAGTAGCCCGTTGCACCTTGCACGTGCCACGTCGCACGTCGAAGGTAATCCCCCCTCAGGCCGCCCCGCGCACCCGGAGCGCGCTCAGCGCGCCAACAACCACCAGGTAGCAGATCGTCACGATCGAGAGTGACATGAACCTCGCGTACGCAGCGCGGCCCATCAGGTCGTAGATGCTGAACGCGATGGTGGCGATGGCCACGGCGGTCAGCAGCCGCAGCACCGGCGGCAGCCGGTCCTCGTAGTTCACCAGGTACATGATGGCCGGCGTCGAAACGAGAAACACGTAATCCCATCCCTGGGGCGAGAGCAGCGGGATGCACGTCAGGAGCAGGGCCCCTTCGAGCCCCTCCGGAAACGGCACTCGCCGGCGCATCAGGAACACCGCCACGACGACGGCGAGTATCAGCAGCGACGTGCCGAGTGTCAGGCCGGCGGCTGCCGGCCCCTCACCGATCCACTTGGTGAACATCGCCGCGATGGACACGTTGTCCGCATTGGTGAGGTTCGGACGCGTGGACTCCGAGACCGTTTTCCACCAGGCGCGATGCTCCGATACAGTCCCTGCGACGCCGTAGATGGCGGCGGGCAGGACGAGAATCCCGACCACTGCGAGGGATGCGGCACCAGCGGACGCAAGGCGCCGCCGGGCGATCAGCCACGGCAGGAAGATCACCGCATACGGCTTCACCACGATCGCGAGCGCGATCAGGAGGCCTGCCGTACGTTCGCGCTCACGGCGCAAGGCCAGGAGCGCGCCCGCGACGATCACCGCGAAGAGAGCGTTGACCTGCCCGAGCACGACCTCGTGCGCGAAAAACTTCGCCATCGCGAGGACGGTGATCGTCACCAGGATCCACGTGGGCTTCCGCCGTTCCGGCAGGATCGAAAGAGTCAGCCCGACAAGCGCGACGAGCAGCGCAACGGACGCAAGGAACCAGACGGCCTTGGCCGCCGGCAACGGTAGCGCGCCCCCGGGAATCGCGATGACGGCAAACGCGGGCAGGTATTTGAACTGGTAGTGCCCGTCCTCCACGCGGTACAGCGGCTCGGCCCCACCCGCGCGGACGGCGGCGATCCAGTACACCTCCAGGTCGGGCATCTTGCGGGACACCCGGGTCGTGAAGAGCCCCGCCACCAGCAGAACGCCCAGCACGACGAGGAGGGAAAGACGGAATCCGCGGTGGCGCCCCTTCCGCGCCAGCGCCGGCCCGCCGTCGGGCAACACTAGCGGCACGGCCGCCGCCAAAGCTGCGGGCACATGGGCTCACGATATCTCATCCAGCGCGCTCCTCCCCGTACGCCGCGCGGAG
>JALZOC010000096.1 GCA_030857365.1 Acidobacteriota bacterium | reverse complement strand
GCTCCTGTCTGGGGCCCGCAGAGCCGGACAATGATCAAACAACAGTGAGGGAGTGTAGCCGATCGTCAGCAACCCAGACGATTGGGACGCTGGCCGCTGACTCCACGTGTTGCGGCACGGGACGCCGGATCCCCATAATGGCCGCGTGGGGAGCGGCGGCGGCGCTATACTGCGCGTCATCCGAGCTCGGGCCGCGATTCAGGGCGTCCGGGAAGCAGGACGGAGGCGGCATGACACCTACGCGGCTGGTCGTCCTGGCCGGCGCTTGTGCGATGGCGTCCGGGGCGTTCGTTACAGCCCCCGTTGAACAGGCCGCGGAGGTGCGCATCACGAAGCACCCGCAGGGCTACTGGTTCACCGAGGGGGATGCCAGGGTTCTGTTCTACCAGGCCGAGCGCAAGGCGCTGCCGGACGGGCAAGCCGCGCGGTCAAACTATTTCCATCCGCTCTACGATCTGGACGGCAACGTCCTGACCGAGGATTTCCCGAAGGATCACATCCATCACCGCGGCATCTTCTGGGCCTGGCATCAGGTGCGGATCAACGGCACGACCGTCCAGGACCAGTGGGTCAATCGCGACTCGTTCTGGACGGTGCAGGATGCCCGCACTCATTCCGACGGCGGCTCGGCCTCGCTTGCGCTTCGCGTCGTCTGGGAATCGCCGCTGTTCACCGAAGCCGGCGGACAGCGCCGGCCGTTCGTCGAGGAGCGGAGCGTCACGCGGGTTCATCGCGCCGAGGTGGCGATTCGAAGGATCGACTTCCACCAGCGGTTGACCGCGCTCGTCGATGGTGTCGAGATTGGCGGATCCGAAGACGCCAAGGGCTACGGCGGCTTTTCGTACCGGGTCCTGATGCCGTCCGACATCCGTTTCGCGGGTGCGCAGGGCGTGGTGCTGCCGACAGAGAATGCCGTCGCTCCGAGCCCGTGGATGGATGTGTCGGGCAGTTATGGAACCTCCGGCAAGAGCGGCTTGACAGTCCTGACACACCCGACGACGACGGGGTTTCCGCAGCCCTGGATCCTCCGCGCGCGGGGCAGCATGCAGAATGCCGTCTACCCCGGTCGGCAGCCGGTCGGCATTCCGCGCGACAGTCCGGTTATCCTGCGCTATCGCGTCGTGCTGCATCGCGGCGAGCTCGCGCCGGTCGCGATTGAGCGGCTGCAGGCGGAATACGCCGGGGAGAGGATTGCGCCGTGAGCACGAGGCTTGCAGGCGACGGTCTGAGAGCTGAAAACTGAGAGCTGAGAGCTGAGAGTTGAGAGCTGCCCAGGAGATCTCGATGAAAGCAATTGCATGTGTATCGGCCGCCGCGCTTGCGGGCGTCCTGGCGATGACGACCGTCCGGCCCGAGGCTCAGGGCGCTGTGCCCGACGGCTTCGTGTCCCTGTTCAACGGCAAGGACCTGACCGGGTGGAAAATCCCCGTAGACGATGGCGGCCACTGGAAGGTCGTGGACGGGGTGATCGACTACGACGCCGGTAGCCAGGCGAAGGACAAGAACCTCTGGACGGAGAAGTCCTTTAGAGACTTCCAGCTGAAGATCGACTGGCGCATCAAGGCCACCCCCTTCATCAGCAAGGACATGAAGATCGTCATGCCGGACGGGCGGAACAAGCGTGATGCGAACGGGCGCGAAATCAACCTCACCGCCCCGGATTCCGATTCCGGATTGCTGCCGCGCGGCTCGCTCCGGGCGCAGTTCAACATCTGGTGCTGGCCCGTGGGCTCAGGCGAGATGTATGGCTACCGGACCGACGAGAAATCTCCGCCGGCCCTCAAGGCGGCGGCGACGCCCCGGATGAATGCCGACAACGACATCGGCCAGTGGAACACCTTCGAGCTGACGGTGCAGGGGAGCGATGTCACGCTGTTCTTGAATGGCAAGAACGTGATTCCCAAAGTCACGCTGCCCGATCTGCCTGCCGAGGGTCCGATCGGGCTCCAGCACCACGGCGGACGGACGCCTGATGGCGGCTACACGGGCATCCCGGCGCTCGTGCAGTTCAGGAACATCTACGTCAAGGAACTGCCGTAGCGTTCCGGGCTGGCTCCGCGCCGGCAACCGCCCGCGCCCTATTGCCCGAGCGCCGTGGCTAATACGAAGACGAGCGACTCCGGGATGATGCTCAATCGCCCAGCTCTGCCAAAGGTGAGGCATCACGCTCGGACCAGCGACTGCGAACAGGTAAACTGGACGAATCATGAGCAACCACACCGTCAATCGCCGACAGATGTGCAAGACGTTGTTGGCCTGCGGCACCGCCACTCTCACCGGCGCGGCGGCCTACGGCCAGCAGCCGCCTCGACCTCAAGACGCGGAGGAACTCGATCAGCGGCTCCTGGATGCCGCGCGTCGCGGTGCGACGATGGAGGAGATCGCGAAACTCCGCGATCCGATCGCGACCACGCCGGCCGAAGCGCTTCGCGCGCTGAAGACGGGGAACGCCCGCTTCTTTGGCGGTCGGGCGCGGCGCCCCGAGATGAGCGCGGCCGAGCGGCGCGCGCAGATCCTGGGGCAGACGCCGTTTGCCGTGATCCTGAGCTGCGCCGACAGCCGCGTGCCGACCGAGATCGTCTTCGACCAGAGCCTGGGCAGTCTCTTCATCACACGCGTCGCGGGAAACGTCGTCGATTCAGGCACGCTGGGAAGCATCGAGTACGGCATCGAACATCTCAAGACGCACCTGGTCGTGATCATGGGACACGAGGGCTGCGGTGCCATCAAGGCGGCGTTGCTGCCGGCGGCTGAGCGCGCCAAGGAGACGCCAAGCATACAGGCCTTGCTCGATCAGATCGTGCCGTCGGTCGCGAGTATCCCGAAGATCCGTGACGAGAAGGCGAAGATGCGCGAGGCGGTCATCGCCAACGTGCGGCAGCAGGTGCAGAACATCAAGAAGAGCACCTCGGTGCAGCGCGGCGTCGCGCGGAAGAGCCTGGCCGTCATCGGCGCGTTTTATGAAATCACCAGCGGCGCGGTCGACTTCTTCGAGACGGAGGAGGAACTGCGTCTCGCTCAGACGTCAGACCGTGATCGGTGGCGTGCCCATCTGGGCTGACACGCGGACCAGCTCGGGCCGGCGCACAGGTCTCGTGTCAATCCCGCACGGCAAAGGCGACACTCGCCTTCAGCCGTCTGTCACCCGGCCGCGGCGGTTGCGGCAATCAGGCGGACGATGGTAGCGTCGTCCCTGCCGGCAAGCCGGCATGGTATTGGCCAGTTCTCCGCGTGTCCGTTCGCCGCTACGGTAGCGTACGGGCGGCACGAAGGAGATGGATATGCCGTCGCAAACCCTTGTATCCAGAGTAGAAAGCCTCGAGACGCGCGTGACCATCCTCGAAGAACTTCCCGCACGAATCGACGACCTCACGTCGCAGGTTTCGCAACTCCGCACAGAGATGCGTGGTGAGTTTTCGGCAGTCCGCACGGAGATCGCCGAACAGGTCGCGACCTGTACGCGGACTCTCCGGGCGGAGATGGCCGGGCAGATCGGCGGCCTCGCGGCGCAGATGCGCGTGCTCCACGAGGATGTCATCAGCCGGATCGCGCTGCTGCAGGAAGGACTGAACGGAGCGGCGAAGCGGAGACCTGGAAAGAAGTAGCCGTCGAGGGCGTGACCTGCACGGGCTGCCGGCACGAAGGAGACGGATGATGCCGGCGCAAATCGTTGTATCCAGAGTAGAAGACCTCGAGACGCGCGTGACCATGCTCGAACAACTTCCCGCACGGGTCGACGACCTCACGTCGCAGGTCTCGCAACTCCGCACGGAGATGCGCGCTGAATTTTCTGACGTCCGAGCGGAGATGGGGGCTCAGTTTTCTGCCGTTCGGGCGGAAATGGCCGACCAAGGCGCGACCCTTGGAACACAGATGCGCGTCCTTCACGAGGACGTGATCGGTCGCCTGGCGCTCCTGCAGAACGGGTACGCCCGCCGGAAGGCGAAGCCGCGCGGACGGAAGAAGCATGACGAACGCCGGCTCCGCGAGGTCCTCGGCCGCGCCTTCGATGCAACGCTTCGTCGCCGACGCGACGCGATGCGCTATGCCTCCGCGTCCTTACAGCGTCAGGCCGGCTGACCCCTTTTCTTCACTGGCGTAACTCTCCCTCGGGGGCGGCGCGAGATGTTCTACGTGACGCGGGACGGCCGCTTTGGCAGCGGGTAGGTGCGGCGGAGACCGAGCATACGGCGATGTGATAGCCTGCGCTCCCTACACGGAGGGTCCATGAACACAATCGTTGCGCTTCCGGCCTGTTCGTCGCCGCGGGGATCGTCTACGACCGCGTGTCGCGTGGCCGGATCCACCGCGTGTACAAGATCGGCGCTCCAATCATCGCCCTCTCGGTGCCACTGCGCCTCGCGGTTTCAGGCACGGCGGCCTGGCAATCGTTCGCGCGGTGGCTGGTCCAGTAGCTGGATATCAGCGTATCCGGACCCCCCGAGCGATTCTCTCTGCCTGGCGCTTCGTGTAGCTGCCACTGATCACGGCGGAGTCACTAATCGCAGACCTGACGATCGGCGCCAAGACGACACTGCCGTCCACCAGCATGGCGCCAGGGACTCGAGTGCTCTCCACACGGTCGTCCGGATGACAAACGCGCTCTCCGGGTCGTCCTGCCCGACAGGTACATGACTGGGCGCCAGATCGTGCCGCTTTCGAACGGCTTCTTTCCGCCACTGGTCTCGCCGGACGTTGACGAGTACGCGGACCAGCCACGCCTCTTCCTTCGTTCCGACAGGAACCAATTCTGGTGAGCGCGCGGCCCTGAGGAACACCTCTTGAACGAGGTCCAGGGCGTCATCAGCACTCGGCGTCAGCCGCCGTGCGAGCCGGTAGAGCCGTTCCGCATGCGCGTCGAACAGCGCGGACAGTCGATTGGCCCCTTCAGTGGGGAGTGTGCCCGCCGCAGGCTGTTCGCTCATACCCTATTTAACGTGTGACGGGCCGGAAACGATGGTTTCATGGGTAACCTCCTTGACGGGCCGGCTCACCCGAATGAGTAGAGCCTGCCGTCAGAAGGTGACGCGAGAACCTTACGGATTCCTGCTCATGGCGCTGAGACGAGGTGCATCAGCCAGCCGGCTCACGATGCCGGCCCAACCATCGCGGAGCCCACCCCCGTTGACTCTGCACTTACCGATTGAGCGTCCTCTGGATCAGGGCGAGATGGTGATAGCTGTGTCGCACGGCGTGATCTTCGAGCATGAACTGGCACGTAATCGGCGCATTTGCGTACAGCGACGCCGTTGCGGCCCGATCGAGCTCCTGATCGCTGAGCGCGCGGATCGCGGCCGCGGCCGCGGCGCTGTGGCGCATCAGCACTTCGAGCGCGACTTCCCTGCTGACCGTGTCGTACTCCACGGCATGCGCGGCATTCATCTTGTGGATGTCGTCCATGGTGACACCAGCCACCGGATTGCCCGCGGCGAGCGCCTGAGCCAGTTGGATCTCCACCGGGTAGACGCTCGCGACATGATGGATGATGACGCCGATCTTGCGGCCATCCTTCGGAACGCGGGTCTCCCACTCGGCCGCAGTGAGGGTGTTCGCGAGCGTGGCCAATGCGCGGGCACCCTGTTCAAGACGCTCGGCAAGTGCATTGGCGCGCTGGCCGACCGGAGGCGAACTCTCCGGAGTGAGTGCGCGAGGGCCCGACACAACATCTGTCATACACGTATCCTTTCGAGTTCTCGCCGGCGCCTGATTGCCCGGCCGCAGCAATGGATAGATTGTCGCCGACGGGCGTCGCGCTCAGAAGCAGCAGGAAGCGCTTCTTCAAATCGCTCACGACTACGGCCCGAGTGCCTCGGCAACGAAAGCGAACAGCTCCGCGGTCACAGGATCCTCGGCCCCTCCGATGTTGTCGTTGATGCTTGCGTGGGTGGTCTCGCGGCCGGCGACGACCTTCGCCGAGATCCCCGCTGTTTCGAGCGCGGCGGCGAGGCGTCGTGCCTGGGCGCCGGTGTCGGGGTGGCCGGCGATGTGCAGGATGAGGAACGGAGCAATCCCCTTGTTCCTCGCAATGTGCGTGACCGTTGAAAAATCGCGGTGCTTCGCCGGGTCATCACCGAACTTTTGCCGATGACCAGCCGTCGGCAGCGGCAGGTGATGTACCCTGGCGCGCGTTTCGGCCACCTCGATGATTGCCGGGATGTCGAAGGTGTCGGCATCCACCGGCACGCAGCCCTTGATGATCGTGAGCGGAAAGCCTTCCGCTTTTGCATACCGATCGTCCGTGCACATCAGCGCGGCGAGCTGTCCGCCTGACGAGTGGCCCATGACCAGCAGCCGGGCAGGGTCGCCGCCGTGCGTCGCGATGTTCTTGTGGACCCACCCCAGTGCGCTCGCGACGTCGCGGGTGATCGCGCCCATGTCGACCCCCGGCAGCAGTCGGTGGTTGATGGATACGAATACGAAGCCCGCATCCATGAACGCCTTTGGTTTGAGCGCGACCATGGTCTTGTCGCCCGTCTGCCAGCCGCCGCCGTGAATCCAGAAGACCACGGGCAGGTTCTTCGCGCCGGCCGGCGCATGCACGTCGAGCACCTGCCGTTCGTGCGCCGCGGCGTAGGGGATATCGCGTGTCACACGCTGGGCGTGCGCCTCCGAGACACACCCGACGGTGACGAGAACGAGGTAGGTGAAGTGTTTCATTGCGCTTATTCTACTTCGCGCTGGCCGCGGGTCTCGATGCGCGCGGTGCGGTCGCTCGTGCCAGTGAGTAATCCGCGCAGTGGGATCGCCTGGGGCTCCCGAAAATTACAGTCACGGCCTGAAATCGATGATTTCAGGCTTGGTTTATCGTTAACGTGCCTGGCGTCGACAGCCGGATGATGCGTCCGCCCGTTGGTAGCGCCAGCTTTGTCTCCAATCGTTCGGCTACGGCGACCAGCCCCGCTCTTGAAATCCGCTGATGCTCTGAACTCACGTGTCGAATCGCGTGAGCGAGAGTAGACTCAATGCCCGTGGTTGACGCGTGGCGCGTGAAATGACGAGCGACCCAGGCGCGTTTGCAGGACGCCACCTCTGTGGCTACGAGATTCTGTCGCTGCTGGGCGTGGGCGGCATGGGCGAAGTGTATCGCGCGAGAGACGTGAGGCTCGGACGCGAGGTTGCGCTCAAAGTCATCGCCCGATCGGCCGCAGGCGATCCCGCCTATCTGCGACGCTTCGAAGAGGAAGCTCGACTCGCGTCCGTTCTCAACCACCCGAACATCGTCACAATTTATGGCGTCGGGGAGGAAGGTGACATCGCCTTCATTGCGATGGAGCTCGTGCGGGGGCGCACGCTGCGAACACTCCTGGCTGAGCGCGCTCTTCCCGTCCGAGAGGTGCTCGATCTCGCGGCCCCGTTGGCGGATGCGCTCGCCGCTGCGCACGCCAGCGACATCATGCACCGCGACCTGAAACCCGAGAATGTGATGGTCACTCCCGGGGGAGTGGTCAAGGTGCTCGACTTCGGCCTGGCAAAGCACCCCCCCGGGCTGGACAGGCTGAGCCGCGTACAAGGCGACATGGCGACGCGCGCCGCGCTCACGCATGACGGAATGATCCTCGGCACGGTGGGCTATATGTCGCCCGAGCAGGCAGCTGGCCGGCCCGCGGGGCTCGCCTCGGATCAGTTTTCTTTCGGTGTGATCCTCTACGAATTATTGTGCGGCCGCCGGCCATTCGATCGTGACACGGCCGTCGAGACGCTCTCCGCGATCATCCGTGAACAGCCCACGGCAATCGCAACGGTGAATGCGGGAGTCACATTCCCAATACAGCAGATCGTCGAGCGCTGCCTCGCCAAGAATCCGGGCGATCGGTACGCGGATACACATCAGCTCGCAATGCAACTCCGCGAGATTCGGGAGCGGTGGGACCGCCGAAGCGAGTCGGCCGCGTTTGAGGCGCACACGGCACCCTTTCCAGTGGCGACGACACCCTCTGGTACCGCGAGGCCCGCCGCGGGCGTCACGCGGCGTCGCGCACTC
>JALZOC010000095.1 GCA_030857365.1 Acidobacteriota bacterium | reverse complement strand
GCTTGGTCCCTCGCAGTTGTACGCAGCCGAGTTCGCCATGAACGCCTACGACGGCGCGGGATTTGCCGCCCTTGCCGACGAACATCCGGCCGCCGCCGTCCCCTTGTTCCGGCGGGCCCTCGAGCTGTATCCGGAACATGCGCGCTCGCTCGTCGGATTGGGCGCCGCTCACGCCGCACACGGGGACAGGCGTGCGTCGGAGGCCGCTTTCAAGCACGCCACCCTCGCGATCCAGGCGCTGCGCGCCGGCGGACGCAGCAGCGAGGCCACGCTCGGTGAGGCGTTCCACCACGCCGTGTGCGGCCGGCCGGAACAGGCGGTGGACGCGTTGAAGCGGCTGGTCGATGACCCCGAACATCCCTTTACGGGGTGGACCATACCCATCGAGCCGCTCTTCGCCCCTTTGCGGAAAGCGCGGGGATTCGACGCGGTTCTCGCGAAGCTGGCCGCAGGCGCCCGCTGAATTCAGCCTTCTTCACTCCCGCCTCACGACTTTTCACGCAGCCGGGCCGTATCCTCAGGGCATCGATTCCGAGCACCACGTTGAGCGGATGAACCAGCGGATGAACCAGGCTTCCCGGGAGAGACCATGATGATGCGCCTTATTCCAGTCCTGATCGCCCTCGCTGCCCTTAGTCACGCTGACCCGGCGCTGGCGCAGACGGCGGCCACCTCGGCCGACCGGACCGCGACGCTGTACGAGCTCGTGCTCCGCGATGGCTCCCGGATGTACGGAACAATCGCCCAGCAGGATGAAGCCGAAGTCGTCTTCACCACCGAAGCGGGCGCGACCGTCACGGCACGGCGCGCCGAGATTGCCTCCTTGAAGGAGGTCACCGGCCGGGTGGTGGACGGCGCCTTCCTCCCGCCGGACCCGAACGGCACACGCCTGTTCTTCGGACCCACGGGCCGCTCGTTGCCCAGGGGGACGACGTATTTGGGGGTGTACGAAATCGTGATGCCGTTCGTGCAGGTTGGCGTGACCGACCGATTCTCCATCGGGGGGGGGACGCCGCTCCTCTTCGGCATCGACGAGTGGGACCGGCCCTTCTGGGTCACGCCGAAGCTGCAGCTGGTCAATGGAGCGCGAACACAGGTCGCGGTTGGCACGTTTCACGTGTTCGACACCGACGGCGATGGCGGCGGCGTCGGATATGTCGTCGGGACCAGGGGCGACACGGCGGCGTCCTTCACCGTCGGCGGAGGTCTCGCCTACGGGACGGGCGGCGGAAGATCGGGCCTGTTGATGGTAGGCGGCGAGCGCCAGGTCAGGCGCAACCTGAAAGTGATCACCGAAAATTACGTCTGGAAAGACGGAAACGGCGTGGCCTCGGCGGGAGTCCGGTTCTTTGGCGATCGTCTCTCGGCCGATCTGGCCCTTGGCTTTCCGATCGGCGCCGATACCTTCTTCGCCTTCCCCGTGCTGAACTTTGTGTATGTCTTCTGAATCGGGGGTCTGACGCCCGTACGTACACGGGGGCTGACCCCCGGCGCGGCGGGGCCGCTTCTAGGGCAGTCGCTGGTCTTCGTAGATCGCCTTCGAAATGGCGGCGATGACGGCTGCGCTCTTGTTCAATTCGTCGATCCCGCGCACCAGGACGACGAGCACGTAGGGTTGCGGCGCGAAGACGATGGCGGCGTCGTGATGAATGCGCGTCACGTTCCCCCCCTTGTGCGCGATCACCGTCCCGGCCGGCACTCCGGCCGGGATCGCGTCGGCTGATACCCTCTCGCGCGACAGCATGCGAATCATCCCGGCGTCCGACTCGCCGGCGACCGCGCGGCCCTGCGCAATCCGCTCGAGCAGGATGAGCAGTGCCCGCGCCGTCGTGGTGTTGTTCAGCCCCTTGTCGAAGGCCTTCTGATCCTCCACCCCGCGGAGCACGTGCATGCCGCCCGCGCCGAGCGACGCGACGGTCCGCCGGATGTTGTCCGCGCCGAGCTTCTCGATCAGCAGGTTCGTCGCGAAATTGCTGCTGACCGTGATCATCGCTTCGCACAGCTGCCTGAGCGGCAGCGTCCTGCCCAGTGCCGCCACGACGTCGCGATCCGCGTCGTCGTCTTCCGCCATGGCATACGGGGTTCCGTCGACGATGCTGCGGAACCCGTTCACGATCGGGAGAGGGTCGTCGAGCGCCAGCAATCCGGCGTGCGCCTGGCGAAAAAGCTCGATCATGACCGGCACCTTCATGGTGCTGGCGGCGTGGAACACCCGGTCCGGCTCGATGAGCAGCTCCGAGCGGCCGTCGAGGGTACGGTACGCCACGGAGACTTCGGCCCCGCTCGCCTCGATGATGCGGCGAACGGCTCCTTCGAGCGCCGACGGCGAGCCGCCGGCGGCCTGGGCGAGAAGCGCGGCGGCGAAGACCGAGGACAGCATCACTGGCCCGCCCCTATCGGATCGCCTCAGCGAGGCTGCCCCACGTCTCGGGGTCCTGTGACACGAGCGTGCTGAGATACAGAGACACATCCGGTGCCGGAAATCTGGCGGCAAGTTCCGCCGCGGCCGATTTGAGCTTTTCGGGTTCCGGCTTCGTGACGTTCTCTTCGCTGATCAGGCCGTCCTCGTGAGCGATACCGAGGCTGTCGAGAAACGCTCCCATCATGGGGCGCTGGCGTTCGAGGTGGTAGTTCACCAGCGCGCGCGCCGCGACGGCGTCCGACACCGTGGGCAGGGTCGAGAGATACTTCGCCTTTTTCGCCAGCGGCAATCCGACAACGCTCTTGGCGCGGAATTTCATGTGTGCCGCGAGCGCCGCGACCGCCTCGAGCTGCTGTTCGGTCGACTGGTCGTCGGACCAGAAAAGCTCGGCGGCTGCGACTCGACGATCCGACGACATCTGCTTCCATAGCTTCGACGGTCTGAACTCGCTGAAATCCTGCGGCATGCGTTCGATTTTAGCGTAAGTCCTGTCGCGGCCCGGCTGAGGACCGGCCGGGAGGACATCGGATGGTAGAGTGGAATGGAGATGTCCGCGCCCGATCGCCTGTTCACTCCACGGTTTTTCGTCATGTGCGGGTTCAGCTTCACGGTGTTCCTTTCCGCGTTCCAGCTGCTCCCGACTGCCCCCTTTCACATCCTCGAGCTCGGCGGATCGACCTTCGCCTCCGGCCTCTTTCTCGGGTTCCTGACATACTCCTCTGCCCTTTCCGCGCCGCTCACGGGTGCGATTGCGGACCGCGTGGGGCAGCGGCGGGTGCTCATCACGTCGAGCGTCGCAATCACCGGGTTCTCGATCCTCTACGGGGTGATCACCGATTACCGCTGGATGCTGGCGCTGGTGCTGGTGCACGGCATCTTCTGGTCCGGCCTGCTGTCGGCGTCCGCGGCGTACATGATCAACATGCTCCCCGAGCGGCGGCGGGCCGAGGGGATTGGGTACTGGGGTCTGTCCACCGTCGCTGCGCTTGCCGTCGCTCCCACCCTGGGATTCTGGGTATACCGGCACGGCTGGTGGTGGCTCTGTGCCGTCTCGGCCGGGTTGAACATCGCCATGGCGTTGATTGCGTTCAACCTGGAGCGAGCCTCCCCCGTCGCGGCGCCGGCACGCGTTGGGGGGCGCGGGGTTCTGGAGTGGCGCGTGCTGTTCATCTCCGGCACGCTGTTCCTCTATTCCTTCGGATACGGAGGGATCACGAGCTTCGCCGCCATGTATGCGGAGGCGAACGACGTCGCGCCCAAGGCAATTTACCTGACGACGATGGCGATTGTGGTGCTGCTCACGCGTCCGACGGCGGGCCGGCTGGGGGATCGATTCGGCTACCGGCGGGTCTTCCTGCCCTGCCTGGTGCTCATCACGGCAGGGCTGGTCTGCCTGGCGATTGGCGGCACGCGTCCGCTGCTCATCCTGTCCGCGATCCTCTTCGGAGCCGGCTTCGGCACCGCGTATCCGGTCTACGTCGGCTACGTGATGCGCGAAGTCAGCGCCGCCCGCCGAGGCGCCGCGTTCGGCGCCATTCTCGCGGCCTTCGACACCGGCGTCGGCACCGGGTCGACGAGCATCGGCTGGATGATCCAGCACTACGGCTTTCGGAGCGCCTTCGGCGCGGCGGCGACGCTGTCGGCGCTTGCGCTCCCGTACTTCCTGATCGCCGACAGGCGCTTCAGGAGCACGAGAGAGTGACGCGCGGGTTCGCCCGCTACGCGCGCAGCGGCACGATCTCCACCTCGGCTCGCCTGCCCGTAATCGTCAGCCGGGCGACCGAAGGCAGCACGTTGAAGCGCTTCGGACCCGCGGCGCCGGGATTGATCACCAGCCGGTCGCCATGTCTCTGCACGAGGACCTTGTGCGTGTGGCCGTAGACCAGGATATCGGCCGAATACCGATTCAGCAGCTTCTCGGGTGTGGGGCTGCCCAGCTCATGGCCATGGCTCAGATGCAGCGTGAGCCCGCCGACCTCCGCCAGGTGCCGCGCTTCCAGAGGCGGACCTGGCGGATCCACGTAGACCGCGATCACGGGAGCAATCGCCTGCAGCTCGTCCAGCACTGAGCGGCCGCCCACGTCGCCCGCATGGAAAATCCGGGACACGCCCTGGAGCGCTTCGAACACTCCCGGCCTGACGAGGCCGTGGGTGTCCGAGACCAGCCCGATTATGATGGCGTCACCATGCGCCTGTGCGACGTTCATTGTCACCTGTTCTCGTCCCGCTTCCTCGAGCTGCTGTCAGAGGGGATCGCCGATCTCCCTGTGACCGGCCGCGCCACCGCCGTATCGCAGCGCATCGGCTGGACCGACCCGGGCCCCATCGAGGCGCTGGCCGATCGCTGGGCCGCCGAGATCGACCGGCACGGCGTTGCGCGGATGGCCCTCATCGCAAGCATAGCGGGAGACGAGGACTCCGTAGCCGCCGCGGTCGAGAGGCACCCCTCGCGATTCGTCGGGTTCTTCATGTTCAACCCGGCGCAGGGGAACATTGCGGCGCGGCTGTCGCGACCCCTCGGCCATCAGGGGTTGCGCGGCGTCTGCCTCTTTCCGGCTATGCACGGATACCGCCTCGACGATGAGCGCGTGCGGGAAGTATTCGCGGCGGCGGCCACACACGGGGCGGCGGTGTTCGCGCACTGCGGAGTGCTGAGCGTCGGGATCAGGAAGAAGCTCGGACTGCCCTCGCTGTTCGACATGCGTGTCGGCGATCCGCTCGCGCTCGCCGCGACAGCGGCGCGGTTTCCCGACGTGCCGGTCATCGTGCCGCACTTCGGCGCGGGGTTCTTTCGCGAAGCGCTGATGGCGGCCGACCAGTGTCCGAATATTCACCTCGACTCGTCCAGCTCCAATGGATGGATGAAGTTCCATCCCGGGCTGACGCTCGACGGCGTGTTTCGTCAGGCCGTGGCCGTCGCCGGGGCCAGCCGCGTGGTCTTCGGCACGGATTCGTCGTTCTTTCCTCGCGGGTGGCAACAGCCCGTGTACGCGGCGCAGGAGGCCGCCGCGCGCGACGCCGGGCTCTCAGAGGAGGACCGGATCCAGATCTTCGGAGGGAATTTTGAACGCTTGTTTCCCTAAGGCAGGGTGCGGGGTTCAGGTTCCGGGTTTGCGGTTCCTGGGGTTGCCGGCGCGTGTTGCGGTCCTCCTCCTGCTGGTGCCGGCTGTCCCGGCATGCACGATGCGCGGCGAGGCGCAGCCGGCACCCGTCGTCGCGGATCTGCTGCTGACCCACGCGAAGGTCGTGACCGTCGACGAGGGCCTCCCGCAGGCGGAAGCGGTGGCGATTCGAGGGGACCGGATCCTGGCGCTCGGGAGTGCCGGGCAGCTCCAGGCGCATGTCGGAGCGACGACCCGGGTCATCGATCTGCGAGGGCAGCTCGTCATCCCCGGCTTCACCGAAAGCCACGGACACTTCTCCGGGCTCGGCGAGGCGCAGTTGCAGCTCGACCTGATGGGGGCCGGGAGCTGGGAACAGATCCTCGGACGCGTCGCGGCCGCGGCGAAGGGAGCGAAGCCCGGGGAATGGATTGTCGGGCGTGGGTGGCACCAGGAGAAGTGGGACGCGCCGCCGCGGCCTGGCGTCGAGGGGTTTCCAACGCATGCCTCCCTCGACGCGGTGTCGCCGGACAATCCCGTCCTGCTGACGCATGCCAGCGGCCATGCGGTGTTCGTGAATGCGCGCGCGATGGCGCTCGCGGGCATGACGCGCGCGACCCCCAGCCCTCCGGGAGGAGAGATCCTCAAGGACGCGGCAGGGGAGCCCACCGGGCTTCTTCGCGAAACCGCGGCGGACCTCGTTCAATTGAAAGCCGCCGACGGGGGGCGCGAGCGGAAGCGGCTGGAGATCGCATCGGCGGCGGCGCTGGCCAAGGGCATCACCTCCTTCCACGACGCCGGTTCTCGGCTCGCGACGATAGATCTGATGCGGCAGATGATCGACGAAGGGCGGATTGGCGTCCGGCTCTGGGTGATGGTGTCGGACTCGAACGCTGTCCTGGCCGAAAGGTTGCGAGACTATCGGACCATCGACTACGGGAACGCGCATCTCACGGTCCGGGCCATCAAGCGGCAGATCGATGGCGCACTCGGCTCGCGCGGGGCGTGGCTGCTCGAGCCCTATGCGGACAAGCCTGACAGCACCGGTCTGAATACGACGCCCATCGCCGACCTGCAGGAGACTGTCCGCCTCGCGCTGGCCAGCGACTATCAGCTCGCGGTGCACGCGATCGGCGACAGGGCGAATCGCGAGACGCTCGACCTGTTCGAGCGCGCCTTCAGGATGCATCCCGCGAAGAAGGATCTCCGGTGGCGCGTCGAGCACGCGCAACACCTCGCGCTGGCCGACATCCCCCGATTCGGTCAACTGGGAATCATTGCATCGATGCAGGGCGTGCACTGCACGTCCGACGCCCCCTACGTTGTCGACCGCCTCGGATCCCGGCGGGCCGAGGACGGGGCCTACGTGTGGCAGAAGCTGATGGAGACCGGTGCCGTCATCGCGAACGGGACTGATGCGCCGGTCGAGGACGTGGACCCGATCGCCGGGTACTACGCGACCGTCAGCCGCAGGACGAGCTCAGGGCGGGTGTTCTATGCCGACCAGCGGATGAGCCGCATGGACGCGCTGCGGTCGTACACGATCAACGGCGCGTACGCCGCCTTCGAGGATCAGACGCGCGGCTCGCTGACAGTTGGAAAGCTCGCCGACCTGACCGTGCTGTCGAAAGACATCCTGACAATCCCGGAGGATCAGATTCGGGCGGCGCAGGTCACATTGACGATGGTCGGCGGGAAGATTCTCTACGAACGCTGAACCCTGCAGGGCCTCGTAGCACCCTATCGCGCCCCCACCGGTCTGCCGCGGTGCGGCTCGGGGGCGTTCTGGGGCACGTGGCGGCGGAAGTGTTCGAAGAAGCGGCTGCAGGCGCGATGGAAGCGTTCCCCCAGCTGGCGGCCGGCGTCGCCCGGTGCGGGGCCGAGCCGCGTCCACGCCGCCTGGGCGTGGCGAACGTCCTCCGCCATGGCGCGCCACTTGGCTTCATCCCCCGCCCGTCCGCCGATCGTGTTCGAGGCGAGCGCCTCCCGCAGCATCGTCGCGAGCGCCTGTGAAGAGGTCGGCGGTGCGGCCGCGTCCCTCAGGAAGCCTTCCACGCGTGCGCAGAGCGCTTCCATCTTCCGCCGATTGGCCTCCGTGTCGAGCTCCGATCCGCGGAATGCCTCGGGGTAGGTGGCGATCAGGCGCTCGAGGGCGGCCATGAAGCGCCCGCTCAGGGGATCGGCGCCGTGGCGCACGGCCGTCGCGGACTGATTCCAGCGGCTGCGCAGCGAGCGCACCCGCTCGAGCAGCGCCGCGTGGTCGACGGGCTCCGGCACGGTCGGCCGGACCTCGCCGAGGGCGTCGGACGCCTGCGGTTCCGCGACGGAGCTCGAGGCCGGCACCAGCGCTTCGAGCTCGAAGACGAGCGCCTCACGATCGGCCTGCCGGGCCTCGACCTCGATCTCGTCGCGCCGCTTGTACCGGTCGAAGAACGCGTCGCAGGCGGCACGGAACCGCTGCC
>JALZOC010000659.1 GCA_030857365.1 Acidobacteriota bacterium | reverse complement strand
ATCGGAATCGCACATTCAGGTCGCGCCCTTGGATGTGAACGACGTCGGCGGTGAGCGCCGTCGAGGCGTTCAACTGGTGCGTCCATCCGAGATTCGTCTGGCGGGTGTATGGCTGCTGGATCCGCGGCCGGCGTCACGCGCGGGTCACAAAACGGCGACTTCATCGGGTTCGACGTGGGAGAGCGCGTAAACACGGTTTCCCTCGAAGTCATGTAAATTTCGCGCTGTTGCGCTTGAGGATGGAGGCTTCGTGGCTCAGACTTACAATGATCGGGACCGGTGTAAAGGGGAGGCGTTGTGAGCACATCTCGGAAGCTCGAAGAAATCGCGGCAAACCTCGATGACATGTCGATCACCGTTGAAGAAATCAAGGAAGACCTCAAAGAGCGTGACAGCTCCGGCGCCCCACAGGGCGCCAAGAAGCTGGACCAGGTGCAGTCCGACATGGAACGAGCGGCTGATGAGATCGAAGCAGCGTTGACGCGAGAACCGCCGGACCATTGACTGCCGCTGACGACGCTGTCAAGGAGGTCGAGGCTGCCTCTGCGATGAAGTTTTGCGGCGGGGGGGCGGCAACGCCATGGCTTCCGGGCAGAGCCCCAGCGTGTTGGCCGCCTGGTTCATGTCCTGCTGCGTGCGCTCGGCGGCGGCGAAGTAGAACGCGCGGCGGCTCAGTCGACCACGTAGCTGAACAGCTTGTAGCGCCCGTCCTTCCGCAACATCGAACCGAACAGCCGCACGGATCTCGCGACCCCCTCGGCATCCCGCACATGCAGGCGCGCCTTGCGCATGACGGTGAACCCCGAATACTCGGTCGCCTCCCCGTCGAAGGCGACCTCCGTCACCGTGAGGCCGCGAAGTTCGGGATCGTTCAGCCTCGCAGCCAGATGTGCCCGGCTCTTTGCCTGCAGATCCTTCCACACGTAGTCGAATGGGAGGTTTCGCTCGGGACGGCTGACGGGCAGGGCGGGCCACACGTAGTGGCGGAACTCCTCTTCCGACAAGGCCAGCCCTGCCAGCACCGCCGCATCCGACCGTGAAAGCGCGTCGGTCACTGCAGAGGCGAGCGCCTCGGGAGAGGCAAAGGTCCGCGTCAGCGGCGGAGGGGCTTCGCGGCAGCCGCCGAGAAGGAGGGAGCCCGTAAGGAGCATGAGGGCATGCAGGTGCGAGACTCCCGCCTGGGAGCCTCGCCTGTCCGGATGCGTCATCGCTGCGGGAAAGCCGTCCAGCCGGCGGCCCAGTTCTGCTCAGGGTCATGGCTGAACGCCCCGATAAAGGTGGTGATCTCGAAGAATCCATCATTGGGCGGCACCGCCGGCGCGATCTGTCCGCCGGCGAGCGTCGAGATCGACGTCGGCAGCCAATCAGGTGCGTCGTGATCGTGACAGTTGCCGATGCCCGGGTTCTGTCCGAGCCGCACGTTCGGGAACGTGCCGTTCGCGTACAGGGCCAGCGTGGAGGCCGGCCCATGCGTGGTCCCGCCGGAGCCGGTGTTGAAAATGACGCCGTTGCTCACCCGCAGCGCACCCTGCGCCGCCTCCCGCAGCGAAGACGCGCCGTTCACCTCGAGACCCACGTTCTTGAATCCCTGGATGACGAAGTTCCGAACGTCGCCCGCCGTGCCGCGGCGCAGCAGCGCGCCCCGGACGCTCTCGGCCCCTTCGTTCCGATCCGGGTCACCGCACAGGGTGATGTTGTACAACTGCGGCGCGGACCGGGGCAGCAGTTCGTTGTTGAACTCGTTGTTGTCCGCTTCGATGCCCGCATCGGCATCGTCGCCTCGCTGCGACACGGCGACATACTGCGCGCGGCCGCGCCATCCGAACGTCCAGTCGATGCTGTCGTCGCCGGCGTTGGTGACGACCGCGTGCTTGATGTCCGCCGTGCCGCCGAACCACTCGAGCCCGTCGTCCTTGTTCATGTGGATCTGGATGTAATCGTACCGCCCGCCGTTGCCCACCCCCTGAAACGCGATGCCGTTCAGCTCGTTGTCGGGGCTGAATTCGGTCCCGGCGAACTCGACGCGCACGTACGTCATCGTGCCGCTGCTGTCGTTCGGGTCGTCGCCGCCGTAGATCCCGGTGTCGGCCTCCCCCTCACCTTCGCCGCCGGGGATGTTCAGGGGCGCCCGACCGTTGAGGATGATGCCGCCCCAGTCCCCGCGGGCACGCTCGCCCGGCGCCTGATCCGACGTGAACACGATCGGCTGTTCCCTGGTGCCCAACGCGTTCAGCTTCCCCCCGCGCATCACGATCAAGGACCCGACGCTCCCCGCCTCGCCGGCCACCACCGTGCCCGCCTGGATGTTCAGCGTGGCGCCATCCTCCACGAAGACCGCTCCCCGCAGCAGGTAATGGAAGTTGCTGGTCCAGTTGACGGTGCCGTCGATCCGGCCGCTCACGACCACGACCGGCTTGTCGATACCGGGGACCGTCTGCTGCGTCTGCACGACGACGGTGGTGCCGACTGCCGCAGCCACGCCGGCGAACACCGCGGCGCTGAGAAATCTCGACTTCATTTCGAATTGTCTCCTTGGTGATATCAAGACGGCGGCCCGGGTGTGCATCCCGGCAAGCCAGCGCCGGACAGACCTGCGTCAGAAGAATGAGTAACCGACCGAAAACATCACCACGCGGCCCAGGTTGTACCGCCGCTGGTCCTTCGGCGCTCCCCGCTGCACGTACACGAAAGG
>JALZOC010000658.1 GCA_030857365.1 Acidobacteriota bacterium | reverse complement strand
GCCACAGATCGTAGTTCACGCTCGGGGGCACCGGCCCCTGGGGCGCCACGCCGATCGGGTCTCTCGGCCGGTGGATGACTGTCCGGCCTGAGTAGATCGTCCCGAGTCCGCCGTCGCGGAGGAACTTCACCGCACTCGCCAGCACGGGGCTGCTGCGCCGCTGCGTGCCGACGGCGACCACGCGGTTGTACCGCCGCGCGGCCTCGATCATCCGGCGGCCTTCGACGATGTTGTGGCTGACGGGTTTTTCGACGTAGACGTCCTTGCCCGCCTGGCACGCCCAGATCGTCATGAGCGCGTGCCAGTGGTCTGGCGCCGCGATCGTGACGACATCGACGTCGCGATCGTCGAGGACGCGCCGGAAGTCGGTCGCGGTCTTCGGGGCGCCGCCCCATTTGCTCTTTGCGAACGGGAGCGCCGTCGCGAAGTGCCGCTCGTCGACATCCACCACGTGGCTGATCCGGACATTCGCGATGCCCGACAGATGTTCGTAGTGGTCCAGGCCACGGCCGCGCGCGGTCCAGGTCGGGTGGCCCGCGTTGTCGCCGCGCAGGCCGATGATCGCGACGTTAATCGTGTCGTTCGCGCTCTTCTGGGCCAGGCCGCGCACGGGCAGCGCCGCGAGGCCCGCAGTGGCGGCGGCAGTTTTGGATATGAACAGGCGACGGTTTATCACGGCCCCCCCTGGCGAAACGGCGGCATGGTACCACGGGCGCGCCGCGATCACTACCAATCCCAGTTGCGAGGGTCCGGCGGCGTCCCCGGACAGAGCTCATCGGCAGCGGGTGTGCCTTTGTCCTCGCTGCTCCTGCAAGCTGCCGCGGCCATCAGGTCATCATCCGGTGCGCCGGGGCTGGAACGGCCAGGAGCCCATGCGCCACGACCACAAGAAGAAACAGACCACTCCGAGGGCGAGCGTCCCGAGGCCGAGCGCAATCAGGTGCCATCCGGAGGTCAGCACCAGGAACGACCAGCCGGCCAGGGCCATCAGCGCGGGAACGGGGTAGAGCCACATGCGGAACGGCCGCGGCATGTCCGGCTGGCGGGCGCGCAGGAGCATGACCGCGAACACCTGGCCGATGAACTGCACCAGGATCCGCGTCGTGATCAGCGCGTCGATCACGACGCCGAGCGGCAGGAAGCTGCAGCCGATGGAGATCCCTCCCAGGACGAGCAGCGACACGTGGGGGAAGCGCCTGGTCGGGTGCAGCCGGCCGAACACGGCGAAGAAGTTCCCGTCGACCGCTGCAGCGTATGGAATCCGCGAGTAGCCCAGCAGGAGCGCGAATACGGACCCGAATGCGGTCCACAGGATCAGGAACGTGAAGAGCGTTGCGACGCGGGGCCCGTACAGCCGTTCCATGAACGTCGAAACGATGAACTCGGATTCCGGGTGCGCGTCGGCGGGCACGAACTCGCGCCACGGCACCACGCCGATGATCGACAGGTTGATCGCGAAGTAGATGGCGGCCACGGCCACGAGGCTGATGAGGATCGAACGGGGGATGACGCGTCCAGGCTCCTTCACTTCGTCGCCGATGTAGCAGATGTCGTAGTAGCCGAGGAAATCGTAGATGCCGACACGCGACGCTGCGCCGAGTCCGAGCAGGAAGCCGAGCGAGAAGTCGAATGCGCCGGGTGGGAAGTCGAACGCCCGGGCGGCGTCGAAATGCAGGGCGCCGCTCGCGATGACGACGACCGTGGTGACCATTGTGCCGACCCAGAGGCTCACCGTGAGCCTGCCGATGGTCTCGATGCGCCGGTACAGCAGCATCACGTTGACGACCCCGACGGCGGCGGCGACGAGGAGCGCGCCGCCCGTCGCCATGTCGGGCCAGAGGTAGCGCGCGTAGCGGGAGAACCCGATGTACCCCGACGCGATCTCGAGCGGACCGCTGAGGATGAACTGCCAGATGAACAGGAATGCGACGAGCCGGCCGTAGCGCTCGCGCCCGTACGCCTCGCGCAGATACAGATAGCTGCCACCCGACCCGGGCATCGCCGCGCCGAGCTCGCTCCACACGAGCGCGTCAGGAATGGTGACGAGCACGGCGATGAGCCATCCCAATAGTGCCTGGGGCCCTCCGAGTGCAGACATCAATAGAGGGATGGTGATGAACGGGCCAATCCCGATCATGTTCGACATGTTGAGCGCGGTTGCCTGCAACAGTCCGAAGCGGCGAGCGAGCGAGACAGTCATGGTCTGTTTGTCGAGGGGTGTTCGAATCCGTCAAAGCACTGTGACGTGGGCTCGATCGCCAGGGTGTGCCTGCCGAACGCGGCGGGCGGGCCGCTCAAGGCCGCGACGTCCTCAGCGGCAGCAGCCGCACGGGCCCGAGCAGGCCGGACGGCTTGAGGTCCCACTTCGAGGCGTCGAAGCCGGGCCGCAACGTGCTGGAGCTCGAGGTCACGAACCTGGCGGCGAATCGGGTCCACGGCTTGTGGTCGCGCGCGGCCGCGGGCCAGGACGCCGGCGCGGGCTGAGACGCCATGGAGGACGCCGTCAACAGGACGGCGAGCAGGCAGGGCAGGAGACCGCTGAGGCCCGGACATGCCTAGCTCTCCATGTGGCCGGGGAGCGGCCGGGAATCACGCATGCCAGCGTCGACCTCGCGTCCAAGCCGCGCCACGATCTCTGGAACGGCATCCACGTCTGCAGCCCCCGTGTGGAGGTTGACGATACAGGCGCGGAGC
>JALZOC010000657.1 GCA_030857365.1 Acidobacteriota bacterium | reverse complement strand
ATGAGATCCCCCGCCTTCGTGAATGCAAGCGCGACCACGTTGCCCGCATTGGTCCGGTAGAACGGCGCACCGCGTCCGTCGGGCGTAATTTTGTAGATGATGCCCTTGTCGCCCGTGGCGGCGAAGACGTTCCCCGATGTGTCGACCGCGAGCGACCAGATGTACTTGTCGTCCGGATCGAAGAAGACGCGGGACCTGCCGTCGGCGCTGACGTGGTACACCTTGCCGTCAGGCGAGGTGCCGACGTACAGGCCGCCCTCGGGGGCCGCCGCCAGCGCGTGCACCTCGAGCTCCGAGGCATCGAAGAAGGTCGACAGCCTGCCGTCCTTGCCGACCTTCAGCACCAGCCCTTCGTTCCCGCTGCCTGCCCACATCGTCCCGTCGGGGCCCGCGAGCACGGTCCAGAGAAAAGGGGCGGACGTTTCAGCCACGAGCGAGGGTGAGGGACCGAGAAACAGGCGGCCGTCGCTGTCGATCGAAAGGTCGACCGCGTCTCCCTTGAGGAAGTCCGCCTGGGTCGAGACGGTCCAGAAGGTCGCCGAGGCGGCGCCGAGCGACGCACCGGCGGCGGCGGCGACCACGGCAAATGCCGCGGCGAGCAGCCGCCGGGCAGGACCGGGCGGTTTCAGCATGAGTGGCACGTTAGCAGAAGGGAATCCGAAACAACAGCCGTTCAGCGGCCGGACGGCGCGCGCGATTCGACGTCGATGGCCAGCATGCGCGAACCGGTCACCGCGGATCCCATGGGCAGTTCCCACTGGCCGACCGCCGCATTGCGGATGGGCGTGTAGCTTCCGCCGTTGCTGTCCCCTTCGAACACCGAGAGGACCGACGGCGGGAGCGCCGTGAGCGTCTCGCCGTTGACGACCGCCCCGGGGCGGCCATTGAGCAGGCGGATGTAGATGCGGTTGTTCCGGCGCGTGTCGTTCAGGACGCGGATCATCTGGGTGACGCTTTGCGGCTGGAGCGAGCGCCGCAGGTCGCGCTGTTCGATGGCGTTCAACTGGCGGCCATCGGTGACGAGGATGGTCAGCGGGCCGGACACGTGCGCCGGAATCTCGATCGGCACGGTGGAGATCTTCTCCTCGCCCCGGTAGCTGCGGGTCAGGACCTTCAACGGCACCGTGCGGCCGGCGCGGGGCCGCACCTCGTCGAGCCACACGCGCTCGATCGTGACGCTCCGCGACGTCTCGCTGGACTGGACCGTGATGTCCATCCCGCTCACCGTAATCGGCTCGAGATCGTTGGCCAGCAGCATCGAGACCGGCCCGGCGACCGCCGTCGCGGCGCCGACCGTCGCGTTGTCACCGGTGAACACGTCCTCCACCAGCAGATCGCCGTGGCCCTGGATCCGCGTGCGGCTCTTGATGGCAAAGGTGGCCGCCCCGAACTGCCGCTCGTACGCGGCAATGGTATTCCCGAGCGCCACGTAGGCGAGCAGCGGCGTGAAGGCCTGGTCGTGCGCGAGGCTGTAGGTGAACTGGCGTCTGGTGACGCCGCCGTCTTCCCGCGTGGATTCGAGCGTGACCGACATCGGGATCACCGCCGGTCCCTTGCCGAGCGTGCCGGCAATCGCCGTCGCGCGATCCTGCTGCATGGTGCCGATGATCTCTCCCATGGACGAGATCTTGAAGGATGACATGAGGCTCGGGAGCATGGTGTAGACGTACGCGCGCGTCATCGGGAACTGCGTCGGGCCCAGGCCGAAGAACGGGTGCCCGAACGCGTAAAGGCGGTCCCCGTCGATGTGGGTGATGGTGCCCGTGGCGCCCATCTGGAGATCCCCACCCACGAGCGACACGCCGATCGCATCCCCCTCGCGGAGCGCGCCGGTCATCCGCCGCTCGGGCGCGTTCGCGATCGACAGCTGACCTCCGGCCCCCGAGCCTCCGACCACCGGCGTGAACCCCGCCGCACCAAACGCTCCGGCCAGGAGATCAACGGATGCGGGCTCGAATCCGCTGAGCACGAGAGGCGTCGATATCGGGCGCAGCATGGCGCCGAGCTGAGCCCCTGCCGCCTGCGGCAGGCCAAGGACCTGAACATCGCCAGGCCGCTGCGCGAACGGCTCCAGACGCCCCAGCGTGAGCTTCAGTGCCGCGGTCAGGCTCTCGCGCGTGACCGGAAGGTCGATTCGCGCCGCCTGGGACGATTTGCGCCTGGTCATCCCGGTCGCGTCGGTCATTTCGGCAATCGGCGTGATCCCCGCGATCGCTTCGGTGGGGAAGGAGCCGATCGAATACGCCACCGCTCCGATCAGGCGACCGTCGACGTAAACCGGACTGCCGCTCATCCCGGCCGCGACGCCCGTTTTCGCAAGAGGTCCGCCCTCCAGCCGCGCGAGAATGAGGTTCCGGTTCGGCCCCTGGATGTTGCGCAGCACACCCAGGATCGCCACCGTGAACTCCTGCAGGTCGGCCCCCTCGAACACCGTCCGGCCGATGCCCGTCATGCCGGCCCTGACCTCGTCGAGCGGCATCAACGGAGACAGCGCCGGCAGAGGTGTCCAGCAGAAGACAGCGAGGGCAAGGGCCGCGGCGGCTGTGCGAATTTTCATAAGGGGCAAGGCTCGCGCGAAAGGCCGAAAGCTACCATTCCAGTTTACGGTGTAACTACTTGCGGGTCAAGGAGAAAGCCCTATCCACGCCGGTGGCGGCACGCGCGAAATTGACATCTCGCCAGTTGCTCTGTTATTGTC
>JALZOC010000656.1 GCA_030857365.1 Acidobacteriota bacterium | reverse complement strand
GACACATGATGGAGGCGGCACCCGTCAGCGCGATCGCGGACGCCAGCCGGGCGATGATGGGCCGCCCGGACTCGACGGCGGATCTCGCGGCCGTTCGCTGCCCGGCACTCGTGATCGTGGGCGCGGAGGATGGGATGACGCCCCCCGCCGACGCAGCGGCGATCGAGCGGGCCATCGCCGGGTCGCGGATGGTGGTTCTCCCGGGCGCGGGCCACCTCTCCAACCTCGAAGCTCCCGACGCATTCTCACGCGCGCTCTCGGACTTTCTGCAGTCCGGGATGTGACGCGCCGGGATGCGCTAGGATCACTGGATGGATCGACATGCGCCTTCGTCTCTGCTCTGCGGCGTCTGCGCCGGCCTGATGTTCACGTCCCTCCCGCTGACGGCACTGCGCCCGGATCTCCCTGGCGGCCGCTCGCAGCCGTCGGCGCTCGCGGACACCCTGCACCGGCCCCTGGACCAGATTCTCGACACCAACGTCCGCGACGGGTTCGTCTACTACCGCGCACTGAAGTCGGAGCGAGGGCGCCTGGATCGATACGCCGGCTCCTTGAATGTGACGCCCGAGGCGTACGAGGCGTGGCCGCGCGAAGAGAAGATGGCGTTCTGGATCAACGCCTACAACGCATTCGTGCTCCAGACGGTCGTGGATCGCTATCCGATGCGCGGAACAAGCCCGCGGTACCCGGCCGGCAGCATCCGCCAGATTCCCGGCGCCTTCGAGACGATCCGTCACAGAGCGGCAGGCCGGAGCGTAACGCTCGACGAGATCGAGAAGACGATTGTGCCCGAGTTCAAGGAACCGCGGCTCCAGCTTGCGCTGGGGCGGGGCGCGGTGGGCAGCGGGCGGCTGCGTAGCGAGGCGTATACGGGCAGCCGCGTGATGGAGCAGCTGGCCAGCATCCAGAAGGAGTTCGTCTCCGAGCAGACGATGGTGAGGGTGGATCGCACCGCGGGGGAGGTGTCGCTGACGCCCATCCTGAGCTGGCACGAGGCGGCGTTCGTCGCCGCCTACGACAGCGGGCCCACGGGCCCGTTCGCCCAGCGGTCTCCCATCGAGCGCGCCGCCCTCGCCTTCATCGCGCCGAACCTGCTGCCGCTCGAGAGGGACCTGCTGCAGAAGAACGCCTTCAAGGTGACATATCATTCCTTCGACTGGCGGCTGAACGATCTCACCGGCGGCCGCGAGCGCTGACATCGCTGGAATCTGAACGCTCAAATCCTGATTCATGGACCTGTCGCTCACGGACAAGATAGCCATCGTGACGGGCTCGAGCCGCGGGCTCGGCCTTGCGACGGCGCGCACGCTCGTGACCGAAGGGTGTCGCGTCTGCCTCTGCGCGCGCGGTTCGGAGCGGCTCGCCGAGGCGGCCGTGGACGTCGAAGCGGGCGCCCGCCGCCCGAACATGGTGATGACCGTGCAGGCGGACGTCTCGACCCCAGACGGCATCGCGCTCGTGATGGCGCGAACCGTCGAGCGGTTCGGCGGCCTCGACATCCTCGTCAACAACGTCGGCCGGGCGGCGGGCGCGGGCCTGCTCGACACCTCCGACGCGGAATGGCAGGCCGCTTTCGACGAGACGCTGTTTCCGGCCATTCGGGCCTCGAGGCTCGCCGTTCCCCACATGCAGCAGCGCGGGGGCGGGGCCATCGTCATGATCGCCTCGATCTGGGGACGCGAGTCGGGTGGCCGCATGACGTACAACGCCGTCAAGGCCGCCGAGATCAGCCTTGCCAAGTCGCTCGCCCAGCAGCTCGCCCCCCTCAACATCCGCGTGAACAGCGTGGCGCCAGGCTCCATCCTGTTTCCGGGCGGATCGTGGCACGCCCGGCAACAGTCCGACCCCGCGGGCATGGCAGAGTTCATCAAGCGGGACCTGCCGTTCGGACGCTTCGGCCGCCCGGAGGAGGTCGGCGCCATGGTCGCGTTTCTGGTGTCCCCACGAGCCAGCTGGGTGAGCGGCGCGTCGATCACCGTGGACGGGTGTCAGTCACGGTCGAATATCTAAGTCTGAAGTTCGAAGTCTGAAGTTCGAAGACCGAACCCCGAACCCGAACCCGGAACCCGGAACCCCGAACCCGGAACCCGAACCCGGAACCCCGAACCCCGAACCCGGAACCTGTAATGGTGTCAGATCACATCCAGTCCCTCGCCGACGCGCTGTTCATGCCGTGGGTCGTGGGGCTGCTCCTGGGGGCGGGCCTGTTCCTGACGCTGCGGCTCCGCTTCGTGCAGGTGCGCCGTTTCGGGGACGCCTGCCGCACGGCATTCGTCCGCCGGGGAACCGGTACGACGGGGGCCCTCACGCCGTTTCAAGCCTTCATGACCGCGCTCGCGGCCTCCGTGGGTACCGGCAACATCGCCGGCGTCGCCACCGCGATCGTGTCCGGAGGACCTGGCGCGCTCTTCTGGATGTGGGTGTACGGCTTCGTCGCGATGGCGATCAAATTCGGCGAAGCGGTGCTCGGCGTGACGTTCCGCGACACGCGCGGGGGCACCGTCCTCTCGGGGCCGATGTATTACCTGCGCGACGGACTGGGCTCGCCGCGGCTCGCGTGGGTGTTCGCCCTGGTGGCGGCCGTTGCCGCGCTGACGACGACCCCCTTCACCCAGCCGAATTCGATGGCGCTGGCGCTCTACACCGTGGTCGGCATTCCAAAGCTCGAAGAGAGCAAGCAGTTGCATCTGCATCGGGG
>JALZOC010000655.1 GCA_030857365.1 Acidobacteriota bacterium | reverse complement strand
CTGTGGCATGCGCGAAGCGTGGCGGCACTGCTCGAGGTGTCGGGCGTGCCGGTCGAGATCGTCGTGATTACCACCGGAGGCGATCGCCTCCAGCAGGCGCCGGTGTCGGAGGTCGGTGGCAAGCGGCTGTTCGTCAAGGAAATCGAAGACGCCCTGCTCGCGGGGGAGATCGATGTGGCGGTCCACAGCGCCAAGGACATGTCCGCCGTGCTGCCCGACGGCGTGGAAATCGCTGCCGTCCTGCCGCGTGAGGATCCGCGTGACGTGATTGTGCTGCGGGCCGGGAAGGAAGCGAAGGATTTCCCGGCCGCTGTCGCCCATCTCGACCGCGGGAACGCCGTCATCGGAACGGGCAGCATCCGCCGTGCGGCACAGCTGTCGGCCCTCCTGCCACACGCCCGCTTCAGCGCTATCAGGGGGAATGTCGACACGCGGCTGCGGAAGCTCGATGCCGGCGAGTTCGAGGGCCTCGTGCTCGCGGCGGCGGGCCTGCGGCGTCTCGGCCTTGGCGGGCGTATCTCGGCCGCAATTCCCATCGCGGTCTGCATTCCCGCTCCTGGTCAGGGTATTGTTGCGGTTGAGATCCGCTCGTCGGACGACAGGGCCCGGCGGGCGCTTTCGGCGGCAGGTCACGACGAGACGGGAATCTCGCTGGCGGCCGAGCGGGCCGTCGTCACGGCGCTCGGCGGCGGGTGCCAGCTCCCACTCGGCGCCATCGCACTGCACGAGGCCGGGGTGCTCCGGATGCACGGCGTTGTCGCCTCCCCCGACGGTGGACGGGTCGTGCGCCGCGAAACGTCCGGTCCCAGCGACGACCCGCACGGCGTGGGGCGCCGGCTGGCAGAGGCACTCGTTACCGGAGGTGCGATGGAAATTCTCGATGCGCTGCGATTCGGCGCACAGGACGGCCTGGGCGAGCCATCGCAGCCTTAGTGTCCCGTCTCAGTGGTTCGCGACATAATTCCCGGGCGGGGCATCGCGACTGGCTGCGTTGCTCCTTCTTCAAATACGGCCAGTATTTTCAGTCGTCGCGCCTTGCCACCCGCGCGCCGCGCCCGGGACTTACGCCACGATCCACTGAGACGGGACACTAGCAGGCACGCCATATGAAGCTCCCCTGCGTCTTCATCGTCGGAGCGGGACCAGGCGACCCGGGACTCATCACGGTCCGGGGGCGGCGCTGCCTCGAAGCGGCGGACGTCGTCGTGTACGATCATCTCGTGCATGCCCGGCTGCTTCAAGCCGCACCGCGTGCGGCTGAGCGCATCGACGTGGGTCCCGCCGCTCCGAGGCCGCTCGATCAGGACGCCATCAGTTTTCTCGTCGCGGAGAAGGCGCGCGAAAACAAGGTGGTCGTTCGGCTGAAGTGGGGGGACCCCTTCGTATTCGACAGTGGCGGCAAGGAGGCGTTGTTCCTGCACGAGCAGGGCATCCCGTTCGAAGTCGTGCCCGGGATCCCCGTCACCATCGGCGGACCGGCGTACGCGGGCATTCCCGTCACCTATCCCGAAGCGGGGGATGTGCTCGTGCTGGTCCGCGGCCACGAGAACGAATCGGACCTGCTGCAGGTGGACTGGAGCCGCCTGGCGGCGCTCGCGGGCACGCTCGTCTGTTACGCCGGGGCGAGGCAGATCGGCGCCGCGACGCGCGCGCTTCTCCAGCACGGCCGCGCGGCGGACGAGAGCGCCGCGCTCATTTACGATCCGACGCTGCCTTCGCAGCGCACCATCGACGGGACGCTTGCGACCATCGCCGCTCAGGCGGACTCCTCCGCCCCGGCGCTCCTCGTCGTCGGAGCGGTCGCCGGGCTCCGGGCGCACCTCCGGTGGTACGACGACCGCCCGCTCTCGGGACGCCGCGTTGTCGTGACCCGATCCCGCGAACAGGCTGGAGAGCTCATCGACATGCTGGAGGAGCGCGGGGCGGAAGCCATCGGGGCGCCGTCAATCAGGATCGCACCGCCCGAAGACCCGGCGCCCCTCGAAGCGGCGTGCGCCGGTGCAGCCTCCTTCGACTGGATCGTCTTCACCAGCGCGAATGCGGTGGACCAATTCATGACGCGGCTCCTCGCCCTCGGGGACGTGCGCGACCTTCACGGAGTCCGGCTGTGCACTGTCGGTCCGTCCACGGCCTCCAGACTGCAGCGGTACGGCATCCGGGTGGATCTGACGCCCGCCGAGTTCCGTGCTGAGGCTGTCGCGGACGCGCTGCGCGCCACGGGCGACCTGCACGGGACCCGGCTGCTGCTGCCGCGGGCAGATATGGCCCGCGATCGGCTCGGCGAAGAACTGAGAGGCACCGGAGCGGAGGTGGTTGAAGTCGTCGCCTATCGGACCGTGCCGGAGACCATGGGCCCTGGAGCGGATCACGACATCTACCGGATGCTGCTCGACCGGCGGATCGACGCCGTCACGTTCGCAAGCGCGTCAGCGGTCCGGAATTTTGTCGAGATCCTCGGACGCGACCAGGCAGCCGATCTGCTGCGGCCGGTCGTTGTCGCATCCATCGGACCGGTCACGGCCGAAGCTGCACGGCAACTCGGCATCGTGACAACGGTGATGCCGCTGCGCTATACCATTCCCGATCTGGTGGATGCGCTCGTGGAACACTTCACCGCACCTCGCGAGTCGAGCCGGGCATGACATTGAAAACACGTTCCGAATCCCACACCGCGCCTCGTCCACGCAGCGACCGGTCGGCGGGCGAAT
>JALZOC010000654.1 GCA_030857365.1 Acidobacteriota bacterium | reverse complement strand
CGACGACGTGCAGTTCGATGTGCTCGGCCGGACGATCACCGCCAGGGTCACGAGCGTCAGGCGCGTCGAGTGGGCTGAATCGCGCGCCGGCGGGTTCATGTTCGTGTTCCGCCCCGGCGTATTCGCGGACGCCCCCCACACGTTCGTGGGGTTCGTCAAAGGACCCGACGACGCCACGGCCCGCGCGAGGCTGCAATACGATCTCGTGTCCCGCTTCCCGAACGTGACGGCGATCGATGGCCGCGAAATCCTCGCCAGGATCCAGGCGGTGGTCGACAACGCGGTTCTCGGCATCTCGATCGTCGGCGGCGTCGCCCTGCTCAGCGGCGTGCTGATCCTGATTGGCGCCGTGGCGATGACGAAGTTCCAGCGGGTCTACGAAGCGGCCATTCTCCGCACCCTGGGCGCCGGCACGGGCCTGCTGACGACGACGCTGGCGCTCGAGTATTGTGCGCTTGGCCTGCTGGCCGGGATCATCGGTGCGCTTGGAGCGCTCGGTCTGAGCTGGGGCGTGACGCGGCACGTGCTGGAGATACCCTGGCGGCCGGCTCCGGGCGTGCTCTCCGCGGGCGCCGTCCTCACGATGCTGCTCGTCGGCGTCGTCGGCATCCTCGCGAGTGCGGATGTGCTCCGCAAGAAGCCGCTGGCCACGTTGAGGGCTGAATGAAGCCACAGGCAACACGGATTGGACGGTTCGACCAGCCTCGCGGCCTTGATGAAGACTACCGGCGCCGTTGATGCTTCGGCGTGTCGGTGAGGTTCTCTGCCAGGAACAAGCCGGCTTTCCCGCCGCTCACGATATCGAGATCGCCGTCGTTGTCCATGTCTCTCGCGTCGGTCTGCATGCCGCCGCCCATCCGGCCGCCGTAGTCGATGATGTGACGGGTCCACACCACGCCCGGCGTGCGCGCGCCGGCGGCTGAGGGCGCAGGCGACAGAGGAGCGCGCTGCCGGTACTCGTACCAATACAACCCCATCGGCTCGCGTCCGCCCGGATCGTTGCCGTTGTGGGCGAAGTACCGCTTCCCGGCAACGAGGTCGAGCTGCCCGTCGCCATTCACGTCGACGAGCAGCGGGGCGTGGGCCTGCGACCAGGTATTGTCGATGACGCGCTGTGTCCACGTACCGTCGGCATGCTGTTCGAACCAGCAGACCCCGTAGTCGTGACCCATCCCCGTGATGATGTCCTGACGGCCATCCCCGTTCACGTCGAGCGCGTACATGAAGCCGAACTGCGCCGCTGGCCGCCTCGGCGATGACGCCGCGCCAGAGGGCGGGCTGCCGGGCGCGGCGGCCGGCTTCGGCGTGCCGCTCGCCGCAATCGGATGCTGGCTCCAGTCGGTCTCGTGCAGGATCCATTTGCCGCCACGCACGTCTGGCGGTGCCTCGAACCAGCCCTGGGGCGTGAGGATGTCGCTGCGGCCGTCGCCGTTGACGTCCCCGGCGCCGATTCCGTGGCCGTAGCTCCGGTCGCTGACGACATGCCTGGTCCACTTGCCGCGCTCGAGATCGTACCAGGCGAGCGGTGCGCCGGGCCGATCGAACTGGGGGAGCAGCTCGCGCGCCTTGCCGTCGTTGTCGAGATCCACGAGCCTGGCGAACTCGGTCGGAAAGCCGGCGTCCACCTCGGTGATCGTCCAGGGCCCGGTCCCCTTGCCGGGGTTCCGGGCCCAGACGATGTTGTTGCTGAAATACCCGAATTGCACGACGTCGACATAGCCGTCGTCGTCCACGTCAATGGGAAGGTCGCTGAAGTTGTCGACGTACTGGCCGTTCCAGTTGATGTCCCGTATTTTGCGCCGGGTCCAGGCCGGCGCCTCGTACCACGCGTCTCCCGAGACGATGTCCAGACGCCGATCGTTGTTGATGTTGGCGAAGGCCACGGTCTCGTTCGCCCCCCCATCGATCATCCGGATGCTGAACGGCACCTCGGCGGGGCGGCTCTGCGCGGCGAGCAGCGTCCACGCGCCCGCGAAGACGCCGAGGAGCGCCAGGGTCTGCCTGTTGATCAATCCGGACCTCCGTGGGACTCGTCAGCGCGCGGCGGCGGGCTCCGGCGCGAAACAATAGAACAACCCCGCGCCGCCCGTGCTGACCAGATTCTCCTGGCTGCAGCCCCGGCTCGGGTGCGTCGCGTTCCAGGACACGTTCGGGCCGCCGGTGCGGTCGTGATGTCCGACCTGCGCCGTCCCTGTGGTCGCATCGCTGGTCCAGTTGCTGCACGTGTGATCCGCGGCGTCCGTGTACGCGCGCCCGTCGGGCTGCGAGCCGGTGAGGATGTCGTGCTGATTCGGCGTCGCGCCCACGCCGTTCACGGGCTCCCCCTTCTCGTTGAGGGCGGTTGCGCGCGTCAGCGTATTGCCAAGCCGTGCCTGCTCGAGCGTGTCGCCGTGCAGGTCCGCGAGGTTCTGCGCGACGCGCTGTCCCCTGGCGTTGTACCAGGGGCCGTTCCCGATGCGATCCCTGGCGTGGACCGCATTGGCGCCTTGAGTGCTCAGGTACGCGCGCCACGCGCGATCGCCCGCGCCCGCAGCCGCCGCGAGCGCCTGGCAATGCGCGTCGGCCCCGGCGAGGCCGCCGAGGTTCGCCCCCTTGCCAAGACCGCGGCTCGTGACGAAGAACGACATGGGCTGCTGCGGCCCCTGGGTGCCGCGGCCGCCCTGTGGCTGCGCAGTTCCCTGGGCCGGCGCTGCCGGCTGGGACTGGGT
>JALZOC010000003.1:17297-19861 GCA_030857365.1 Acidobacteriota bacterium | reverse complement strand
CGGCGATCGGAGACGGGTGTGGTCATTCGCCGATCAACTCGCCAATCGGCTGCAGGTCCTCCACGTGATCGCAGATGGCCTTCAGCATCATCAGCATGGGGACCGCGAGCACGGCTCCCCACACACCCCACACCCAGCTCCAGAACAGGAGGCCGATGAAGATGGCCACGGGGTTCATCTGCGCCGCACGGCTCATCAGCATGGGCGTCAGCAGAAACCCCTCGAGGCTCGTGATGCCGAACGCCGCCCCGCAGACATACGCCGTCTTCCACAGGTCGTCGAACTGCATGAACGCGACGACCGCCAGACCGCCCGTCACCGCTACGGGGCCGAGATACGGAATCGAATTGAAGATGCCGGCGAGCAGGCCCCACACCACGAACTGCTCGACGCCAAACCACCACAACGCCAGGCCCGTCGCGACGGCGACGATGAAGCTCGTGAGCACCTGGACGCGCATGAAGCTGGCGATCTGCAGGTTGATATCATCGAGAATCTGAACGGTGATTTTCTTCTGCGTGAGGGTGGGGCCGGCGATCTTCACCACCTTGCGCTTGTAGAGATCCCCCGTGACCAGGAAGAAGTACACGAGAAACATCACGATGACGAACTGGGCGCCGAAGCCGAGCAGGCCGACGCCGCCGCTCCACAGGTAGTCATTGGCGCTGAAGGCCGGCTGGACGACTTCGACCTTCTGGACGCCGGTCTGCTCCTTCGCCCGCCTTGCCGTTGCCTGCTGGGCGGCGGTGGGCGCCGAGGCCTCCTGGGCGGCGCGATCGATCTCCGTCGCGGCCTGCTGCACCTTCTGCAGCGCGCCGCCGGGGGCCTGCCTGGTCACGCGCAGGCGCTCCCGGATGCGCTGCGCGGCGGGCGGGACGTTCGCGACGATTGCCATCGCCTGGTCCGTGAGCGTATACACACCAAGGCCGAGCGCCCCGACAAGAAGCGCAACGGCCAGGGCGGCACCGATGCCCCTCGCGATGCGCAGCCTGTGCAGCAGATTGACGAGCGGCGCGAGCGCATAGCTGATGAGGACGCCCAGCACGATAGGAATCAGGAACGACTGCGCGTACTGGAGGACGAGAATGACGACCAGTACTGTCAGGACTGTGAGCGCCAGGCTGGTGACGCCGATGGCCTGTTCCTGAACGAGCGCCCCGGCGCCCCCGCCCTCCGGTGCGACGACGACGTCGCCGTCGGTTGATGACGGAAGGACCGGGGTCGGTTTTTCGTCGCTCATGAATGTGTTGGCCGGCGCGATTGTACCGCAGTACATTGGGCGGTTCGCACTCCGATGGATGTCGCCGATTTCACCTTCGAGCTCCCCGCCGAGCTGATCGCGCAGGAGCCGGCGCCGCGCGGAACGTCACGGCTGCTGGTTCTCAACCGGGGGAGTGGAGCGCTCCGCCACGCCGGGATCGGTGACCTGCCGTCGTTCCTGCGCGCAGGGGATCTTCTGGTCGTGAACAACACGCGCGTGATCGCGGCACGGCTGCTCGGAAGGCGGGTGCCGAGCGGCGGCCAGGTGGAGTGCCTCCTGCTCGGACCATCGCACCCCGGCCCCGGCACCCCTGGCACCCTCTTCAACGCCCTGATGCATCCCGGCCAGAAGCTCAAGCCGGGCGCGCTCGTCCGCTTCGAAGGTGACGCCGGAGTGCTGATGGGAGAAGTCGTCGCCCGGCACTTCCACGGGCGTCGCACGATCCGGCTGTGGGCGGAAGCGGGCGGGCCCGTCGAGCCGCTGATAGACCGGATCGGGCACATGCCGCTGCCCCCCTACATCCGCAGACACGACTCGGCGGAGGATCGTGAACGCTACCAGACGGTCTTCGCGACCATTCGTGGCTCGGTTGCGGCGCCGACGGCGGGCCTGCATTTCACGCCGGAGCTGGTGTCCCGGCTGGAGCACGGCGGCATCGAGCGGATTGAGGTGACGCTGCACGTCGGCTACGGCACGTTCAAGCCGGTGCGCGTCAATCGCGTGGAGGCTCACGTCGTCGATCCCGAACGTTACGAGATTGGCGCCGCGGCGGCAGCCGCGATTGCGCGCGCGAAGGCGGAGGGGCGCCGCGTGATCGCTGTCGGGACGACCACCACGCGGGCACTGGAAGATGCCGCGGCTCGTGGGCTCGGGCGCATCCCTCCGGGAACAGCGGAAGCGGGGATCTTCCTGTATCCCGGCCACAGGTTCCAGGTGATCGACGGGCTCCTCACGAATTTCCACCTGCCCGCGTCGTCGCTCTTGATGCTCACCGCCGCCTTCGCCGGCCGTGACCGGCTCCTGCACGCGTACCGGGAAGCCGTCGCAGGCCAGTACCGCTTCTACAGCTACGGTGACGCGATGCTGATTGTCTAGGTTTCAGCTTTCAGCTTTCAACTTTCAGCTAACGGACTCTGGGCCTCCACCATCAGTCGTTTCAAAAAAGCGGAAATCGCGACAGCAGCCATCCGATGAACAGCAGAGGCGCGATGGCGAGCAAGGCGAGGACGCCCAAAACGACCAGGACGAAGGCCCAGTCCGCCCGGGTGGCTCTGGCGCCGGGCTGCGCGTAGCGCTCCAGAAG
>JALZOC010000003.1:0-17287 GCA_030857365.1 Acidobacteriota bacterium | reverse complement strand
AAGCGCCAGGTTCCGCACGTTCGCTTTCCATGCGAAATCGAACAGGTCCCCGACGAGCGGCACCAGGCCGATGGCAAGATCGATGGCGGCGTTGAGCAGCATTCTCAGCTGCACGACCTTCGGAATGCGCAGCCGCACGGCCTGCAGCAGCAGGACCGCGGAGAAGAGCGGGGTCGTGACATCGCCCATCCCCGGCACCAGCCCGAGCACGGGATCCATTCCGAACCGCACGCTCGTCCCTGGAATACGGAAGGCGCTGTCGAGCACGACGCTCCACCTGCGCAGGGCGGCAAGCATCCGGGCATCGGCTTCCCGCATGGGGGACTCTGGCTCTGGCGGGAGCGTCATCGGGCGTCAGCTACGCGGAGCGCTCTTCAGCATCGCGCGCACCTGGTCGTGCGTGGCGCGGACCTGCAGCGCCTGCCGTTCCACGAGCGCCAGCACCTGCGCGGGCAGGGCTTCCTGAAGTGCGCTCTCGTACGCCGCCTTGGCAATGTCCTCGCCGCGCTCCGCTTCCGCGATCAGTGCCTGATCGTCCTGTCCGGCCACCAGCGCCTTGACGTTCATCCACCCGCGATGGACGGCGCCGCCGACGGTTCCGGACGTTTCCGGCTGCCCGCCGAGCCCCTGAACCTCGTCCTGGAGCTCGCGGGCCATCTGCCAGCGCGCGCGCGCAATCTTGGCGAACGCCACCTTGAGATCCTGATCCGAGAGGGCTTCGGCGGCCGTTCGAAACCCTTCTTCGCCGTTCTTGCACGTTTCGATGAGGCCATTGAGCGTGGCAATCACCTTCTCATTCACGCCGTCGCCCGCGTCGTCGTTCACCATGGCTTTTCCACTCCTGGATGATCCGAGCTGCCCTTCGGGAGAGCAAGCCGGAGGCCAGCGGGCCGAGTTACGTTGCATGCAGCGGCTGGAACGTGGTACCTAAACCGTTCGTGGCGACTACACACATGCGCGTCTGGCCTGGCTCTCCTTATCCCCTCGGCGCTACGTGGGACGGGGTGGGGGTCAACTTTGCGATCTTCTCCGAGCACGCGACCCGGGTCGAGCTCTGCCTCTTCGATTCGATTGAGGCGGAGGCGGAATCCCTCACCATAGCGCTGGCCGAGCACACCGACATGGTGTGGCACGGTTATCTGCCGGACGTGCATCCGGGCCAGCTCTACGGCTACCGCGTTCACGGGCCGTACGCGCCGCACCAGGGCCACCGCTTCAACCCGCACAGACTTGTAATGGATCCGTACGCCAAGGTGATCGGCCGCCCCGTCCGCTGGCACGACTCGCTGCTGGGGTTCCGGGCAGGGCAAGACGATACGACCGTCGACGGCCGGGACAGTGGGCCGTACGCCCCGCTGGCCGCGGTCGTCGACACCGCGTTCACCTGGGGCGACGACCAGCCCCTCCGCACGCCGTGGCACGAAACACTCATTTACGAACTGCATGTCAAGGGCTACACCAAGCTGAATCCGCACGTCCCGGAGCACTTGCGCGGCACGTACCTCGGGCTCGCGTCAGAACCGGCCATCCGGCACCTCACATCACTCGGCGTGACCGCCGTCGAGCTGATGCCCGTCCACCATCATTCGGACGACGCCCATCTGGCCGCAGCCGGGCTCAGCAACTACTGGGGGTACAACACCCTCGCCTATTTCGCGCCCGACGTTCGGTACGCGTCCTCCAGCTCGCCGATGGATACGGTTCGCGAGTTCAAGATGATGGTGCGCGCGCTCCACGCCGCCGGGCTCGAGGTGATCCTGGACGTGGTGTACAACCACACCGCCGAGGGGAATCACCTCGGCCCCACGCTCTCCCTGCGGGGCATCGACAACACGTCATACTACCGCCTCCTGCCGAACGACGCGCGGTTCTATCAGGACTTCACCGGCTGCGGGAACACCCTCAACATGCGGAGTCCCCGTGTGCTGCAGCTGATCATGGACAGCCTGCGGTACTGGGTGCAGGAGATGCACGTCGACGGATTCAGGTTCGATCTCGCCAGTGCACTGGCTCGTGAGTTGCATGCCGTCGACAAGCTCGGCGCGTTTTTTGACATCATTCACCAGGATCCGGTGCTGTCGCAGGTGAAGCTCATCGCCGAACCCTGGGATCTCGGGGAGGGCGGCTATCAGGTCGGCAACTTTCCGTCGAAGTGGACGGAGTGGAACGGCAAATACCGGGATGCCGTGCGCCGGTTCTGGCGCGGGGATGGCGGCGGCGTTTCGGAGCTGGCGACGCGGCTGTCTGGCAGCAGCGATCTGTACGAGCAGAGCGGCCGCCGGCCGTATGCGAGCATCAACTTCATCACGGCTCACGATGGATTCACCCTCGCGGACCTTGTCAGTTATCACGAGAAGCACAACGCGGCCAATGGCGAGAACAACGCCGATGGCGAAAATCACAACCTGAGCTGGAACTGCGGAGTAGAAGGGCCTACCCAGGATCGACGGATCCTGGACGTGCGCGATCGGCAGCGCCGCAATGTCATGGCTACGCTGCTGCTGTCGGTCGGCGTTCCGATGATCAGCGGCGGCGATGAAATCGGCCGCACGCAGGGGGGCAACAACAACGCCTACTGCCAGGATAACGAGATCAGCTGGACGTCGTGGGACATCACGCCTGAGCGGCGGGACTTCCTCGACTTCACCCAGCGGCTGATCCGCATCTGGAAGGATCATCCTGTCCTCCGCCGCCGGAAGTTCTTCCAGGGACGGCGAATCCGTGGCGCAGACGTCTCCGACATTGCGTGGCTCGACCCGTCGGGCCGCGAGATGACCGATGAGACGTGGAGTTCTCCGGACGTCCGATGTCTGGGCGTGCGGCTGAATGGCGATGCCATCGACGAAGTGGACGAACGCGGCGGGCGAATCATCTCCGATACGTTGTTGCTGATGCTGAACGCAGGGGAACACGCGATGGCGTTCACGCTGCCGGCGGCGGTGGCCGAAGAGCGCTGGGAGACACTCATCGACACGGCCGATCCCTGGGCCCCCTCCCGCCGGCTGCGCGGTGGCGGCCGGTACGATCTGCTTGCCCGCTCCATGGCGGTCCTGAAGCTGAACTGCCGGAGAGAGGACCTGCGGCGCCTCGACGACTGGGGCCCGATGGGGGTCTACTGATTGATCCTTGTCGTGCAACGTGCAACACGTGCGACGTAACGTGCAGACGTGCGACGTGCGGCGTGCTGATAGCTGAGTGAGAACTGACTGACTCCATGGCCAAGCGCCCTTCCACTTCGAAACCGCCGCGCGGTCCGGCCCGTCAGAGGCAGGCGACCGGCGCGGCCGCGGCAACTGCGGCCGAACGCACATCAGCATCGCTCGATCCGGACCTTCAGCGCCGGGTGGTGGTCGAAGCGGTGCGGCCGCAGGTCGACGCGGGGCGGTTCCCCATCAAACGCGTCGCGGGGGAGCGCGTGACGGTTACCGCCGACATCTTCGTCGACGGGCATGATGCCCTCGCCGCCGTGCTGCTCTATCGCAGAACAGGCGACGAGGTGTGGCGTGAAGTGCCCATGGTGCCACTGACGAACGATCGCTGGCGGGCGGGCTTCACTGTCGAGTCGATTGGCCGGTACGAGTACACCGTCGAAGGATGGGTGGACCGCTTTGCGAGCTGGCGCCGCGATCTCGTCACGAAGGCCGAGGCCGGGCAGGACGTCGCGAGCGAGCTCCTCGAAGGCCGCGAGCTGATTCGCGAGACGCTCGGACGAGCGCCTGAGAAGGCGTCGGAACTCTCGCGCTTCGCGGAGGTGATGGTGGATGTCTCCACCCCCGTCGACGCGCGGGTGGCCGAGGCCGCCTCCGAACGGCTCGCGAGCGCGATGGCCGCGTGCCCGGACCGCCGCACCGCGACCCGGTTCGACCGCGTGCTCGGTGTCCTCGTCGAGCGCGAGCGAGCACGCTTCGGCGCCTGGTACGAGATGTTCCCGCGCTCCGCCGGGACGGATCCCACGCGCAGCGCGACCTTCGCAGAGGCGGCGGCGCTGCTGCCGTACGTCGAGTCGATGGGCTTCGACGTGCTGTATCTGCCGCCCATCCATCCCATCGGCCGCAGCTTCCGCAAAGGCCCGAACAACTCGCTGACGCCGCGGCCCGGCGATCCGGGCAGCCCGTGGGCCATCGGGGCCGAGGAAGGCGGGCACACGGCCGTGGAGCCGGGGCTCGGGACCATCGAGGACTTCGATCGGTTCGTCGAGGCCGCGGGCCGGCACGGGCTCGAGATCGCCCTGGACATCGCCTTCCAGGCGTCGCCCGATCATCCGTACGTGCGCGAGCATCCCGGCTGGTTCCGCCAGCGCCCGGACGGAACGATCAAGTACGCCGAGAATCCGCCGAAAAAATACCAGGACATCTACCCGATCAACTTCGAATCGGGGGAGTGGCCCGAGCTCTGGCAGGAGCTGAAGCACGTCTTCGAGTTCTGGATCGCGCACGGCGTCCGCATCTTCCGCGTGGACAATCCGCACACGAAGCCGTTCCGCTTCTGGCACTGGGTGCTCGGGGAGATCTCGCGCGAGCACCCGGATACGATCTTCCTGTCCGAGGCGTTCACCAGACCCAAGGTGATGCGGTACCTCGCGAAGTGCGGCTTTTCGCAGTCGTACAGCTACTTCACCTGGCGAAACACCGCCGCGGAATTGACGGAGTACTTCACGGAGCTCACGCAGACGGACGTTCGCGAGTACATGCGGCCCAACCTCTTTGCGAACACGCCGGACATCCTGCACGAATACCTGCAGCGCGGGGGGCGGCCCGCCTTCGAAATCCGGCTGATCCTGGCAGCCACGCTCGGCGCCTCTTACGGGATCTACAGCGGATACGAACTGGCCGAGAACGTGCCGGTGAAGGACGGCAGCGAGGAATATCTCGATTCGGAGAAGTACCAGATCCGCCCCCGCAACTTCGATCGGCCCGACAGCCTGGCCGGGCTGATGAGGACGGTCAACGCGATTCGCCGGCAGCATCCCGCCCTGCAGCACGACCACGGCCTGCAGTTCCATCCGACCGACAATCCTGAGCTGCTCTGCTACAGCAAGCGGTCGGTCGACGGGCGCGACCTGCTCCTGGCGGTCGTCAACGTCGATTTCGCGCGCATGCAGCACGGGTACGTGCAGCTGCCGCTCGCGGCCTGGGGGTTCACGCCAGCCGACACGATCGAGGTGCACGATCTGCTGTCCGGCGAGCGATACTACTGGCGAGGCGCATCGAACTACGTGCGGCTCGAGCCCGGGTCCCGTGTCGCGCACGTCCTGCACGTCCGCCTGCCGGCTCCGCTGCCGGAGCTCCCGGCGCTCGCGAACGAACTCTAACAAACTCCGCACGGATTGTAAGACGCACATGTCCGATCAGCCTGATCCTCTCTGGTACAAGGACGCGGTCATCTACCAGGTGCACGTCCGATCGTTCTTCGACAGCAGCAACGACGGCGTCGGCGATTTCCGCGGCCTCACCCAGAAGCTCGAGTACCTTCAGGGGCTCGGCGTCAACTGCCTCTGGGTCATGCCCTTCTATCCGTCGCCGCTGAAGGACGACGGGTACGATATCGCCGACTACGGCAACATCCACCCGAGCTACGGCACGCTGAGCGACTTCGACGCGTTCATCAGCGAGGCGCACCGCCTGGGGCTCCGTGTCGTCACCGAACTGGTCATCAACCACACCTCGGACCAGCACCCGTGGTTCCAGGCCGCGCGGCGGGCCCCGTCCGGGTCACCCGAGCGCGAGTTCTACGTGTGGAGCGACACGAACCAGAAATATCAGGGCGTGCGGATCATCTTCACCGACACGGAGACGTCCAACTGGCAATGGGACGAAGTCGCGAAGGCGTATTACTGGCACCGGTTCTTCAGTCACCAGCCCGACCTGAACTTCGACAACCCGGCGGTCCTCGAGGCGCTCATCAGCGTCATGCAGTTCTGGCTGGATCGCGGGGTGGACGGACTGCGTCTGGACGCCATTCCGTACCTGATCGAACGCGAAGGCACCATCTGCGAAAACCTGGAGGAGACACACGTCGTCCTGCGGAAGATCCGGGCGGCGCTCGACGCGCGGAACACCGGCAAGATGCTCCTCGCCGAAGCGAACCAGTGGCCTGCCGACGTGCGCCCGTATTTCGCCGACGGCGACGAGTGCCACATGGCGTTCCACTTTCCGCTCATGCCGCGCATGTTCATGGGGGTGCGGCAGGAGGATCGCCATCCGATTACGGAAATCCTCCGGCAGACACCCGACATTCCGGAGAACTGCCAGTGGGCGATGTTCCTCAGGAATCATGACGAGCTCACGCTGGAGATGGTGACGGATGAGGAACGCGACTACATGTACCAGGCGTACGCGGCGGATCCGCAGATGCGGATCAACGTCGGAATCCGTCGCCGGCTCGCACCGCTCATGGAAAACAGCCGGCGCAGGATCGAATTGCTGAACAGTCTGCTGTTCTCGATGCCCGGCACCCCGATCGTCTACTACGGCGATGAAATCGGGATGGGAGACAACATCTATCTCGGCGATCGCAACGGGGTCCGCACGCCGATGCAGTGGACCGGCGATCGAAATGCCGGGTTCTCCCGCGCCGATCCCGCGCGTCTCTACGCGCCGCCCATCATGGATCCCGTGTACGGGTACCAGGGCCTGAACGTCGAGGCGCAGGAGCGGGCGCCGTTCTCGCTCCTCAACTGGATGAAGCGGATGATTGGCCTGCGCAAGCAGTCGCGGGTGTTCGGTCGGGGTACGATCGACTTTCTGCCCGCGCAGAACAGGAAGGTGCTTCCTTACGTCCGCCGCTATGAAGGGGAGACCGTGCTGTGCGTCGCGAACCTCGCGCGCAGCGTGCAGCCCGTCGAGCTCGACCTCGCGCGCTTCAAGGGCATGACGCCGGTGGAGATGCTCGGCCTGACCGAGTTCCCGCGAATCGGCGATCTGCCGTACGTGCTCACGCTCGGGCCGTATGCGTTCTACTGGTTCCGTCTGCAGGAGGCGCCCGCGGCCGTCACGGCACGGGTGGCGCCGGGCACGGCCACCGAGATGCCACAGGTGCCGGCGCTGCTGGTCGGGGCTGCGTGGGAGACGCTGCTGGAGGGCAACGTCCGCACCCTCGTCGAGCGCGATCTGCTGCTGCCGTTCCTGCAGCGGCAGCGCTGGTTCGGCGCCAAGGCGCGGCCGGCCAGGGGCGCGCGCTTCGCGGACTGGGGCATCCTGCGCCGCGGTCCCCAACCGCTGTTCCTGACGGTGGTCGAAGTGGAGTTTGCCGACGGGGGGCGCGACCAGTACTTTCTGCCGCTCACGATCTGCGCGCATGCGGACGTGAAGGGGCTCGACGAGCGGGCGCCGCATTCGGTTCTCGCGAACATCACCGGCGCGCGAAAAGGCATCCTCTTCGACGCGTGGCTGGACGACCGGTTCGCGCGGACGCTTCTCGAGGCGCTCGAAACCGAAGAACAGACCGTCACCAAGCGCGGCAGCGTCCGTGCGAGCCGGACGGACGGCTTCGAACGCCTGCGCGGGCCGCACGATCACGTGCGGCGCATCGGGCGGACATCGGCCGAACAGAGCAACACATCGATCATTTACGGCGCCCGCCTGATCCTCAAGTTGTTTCGCCGGCTGCAGCCGGGCATCAACCCGGACTACGAGATCGGCCGGCAGCTCACCGAGAAGGCAGGGTTCTCGCGCGTGCCTGCCGTGGCAGGCGCGTTCGAGTACGCACGCCTCACCGAGGAGCCGTCGACGCTGGCCATGATGCAGCAGCTCGTTCCGAGCCAGGGTGACGGCTGGACGCACGCCACCGACGAGGTGCAGCGCTTTTACGAAGACGTCGAGGGCAGTCCGCCGCCCCCGGAGCCGGCGGGGGTGTACTACACCGACTTGATGGATCGCCCCGCGCCCGCTGCCGTGCGGGCGGTGATGAGCCCTTCACTCGCCGGGGCTGAGACGCTCGGCCGCCGGACGGCCGAGATGCACGTCGCGCTCGCCTCCGATTCCGGGAACCTGGCCTTCGCGCCCGAACCGTTCACCCAGGACGACCTCACCGCCCTCGCCCGTGATGCGGCTGCCGAGGCGCAGAAGGCGCTGCAGATTCTGGACGCCGACCTCGACCGGCTGCCGGAGGACGTCGCGCCGTCCGCGCGCCGGTTGCTGCAGTCGCGCGATACGCTGCTTGAACGGATTCGATCCGCGCCGGCGCTCGAATTCTCGGCGTCCAAGATTCGCGTGCACGGCGACTACCACCTCGGACAGGTCCTCTGGGTGGAGGGGGATTACTTCCTGCTCGACTTCGAGGGGGAGCCGGCGCGTCCCATCGAGCAGCGGCGGCTGAAACAGTCGCCGCTCAAGGACGTCGCCGGGATGATGCGGTCGTTCGGCTACGCGGCCTACGCGGGACTATTCGGCCATGTGGCATCCCGGCCGTCTGAGCTGGAGCGCCTCGAGCCGTGGGCACGCATCTGGCAGAAGTGGACGACTGCCGCGTTTTTGCGCGGGTATTTCACGACGGCAGCCGGGGCGCTCTTCGTTCCGGCCGCCGCCTCACAGCGCGACGCGCTGCTGCAGCTGTTCGTGCTCGACAAGGCGCTGTACGAGTTGAACTACGAGCTCAACAACAGGCCTGACTGGGTGCGGATACCGCTTCGAGGGATCTTCGAGCTGCTGGAAGACTCCCGGCCGAAGTGAGCGATCGCTCGCGCGTCCCCACCTCCGTCTGGTGAGATTCATGGCTACGGTCCTTGCGACAGAACACCTGACCCTCGGCGCGTTGCCCGCACCGGGAGGCATCAGGTTCCGGACGCTGGCTCCCGCCGGCGCTGACGTCACCCTGGTGCTGCACGACGGCTCCGCGGCCGGCACCCACCCGATGCCGCGCGACGGGCAGGGCGTGTGCGACCGGATCGTCAAGGGCGCCGCGGCCGGCGATCGGTACACCTACCGGATGGGGACGGGGGACGAACGGCCGGACCCGGCCTCGAGATACCAGCCGGACGGCGTGCACGGACCGTCGCAGGTCATCGATCCGGCTGCCTTCGCCTGGAATGATGGCCGCTGGGGAGGGCGCGGCGCCCGCGACCTCGTCATCTACGAGCTGCACGTCGGCACGTTCTCGCCGGAGGGCACGTTTGCAGGAGCGACGGCACGTCTCGAGGCGCTGAGGGATCTCGGCATCACGGCCGTGGAGCTGATGCCGCTCGCAGACTTTCCCGGCGCCCGGAACTGGGGCTACGACGGCGTGTGCCTCTACGCTCCGTCCCGCGCGTACGGCCCTCCCGATCATCTCCGCCGGCTGGTGGATCGCGCGCATCACCTGGGCCTCTCGGTGATGCTGGATGTCGTCTACAACCACCTCGGTCCGGAGGGCGCCTACATTCCGGAGTTCTACCCCGGCTACTTCACCGACCGGCATGCGACGCCGTGGGGCCGTGCCGTGAATTTCGACGGTGCCGACGGAGCGATGGTGCGCAGGTTCATCGTCGACAACGCCCGGTACTGGATTCGCGAGTACCACGTCGACGGCCTCCGCCTGGATGCGACCCACGCGCTCATCGAGGAAGACGCCGGCGCGATCGTCCGCGAGATCGCGCACGCCGCGCGCGCTGAATCGCCGCGCCCGGTCTTCATCCATGCCGAGGACCACCGGAACCTCGCCTCCATGGTGGAAGACGCGGCACGCGGGGGCTGGGGCCTGGACGGTGTGTGGGCGGACGATTTCCACCACGTGATGCGGCGCCTGCTCGCGGGGGACGAGCACGGGTATTACGCGGATTTTCAGGGCACCACCGAGGAACTGGCCCGCACGATCCGCTCCGGCTGGCTGTTCACGGGACAGATGTCGGTGCACCAGCAGGCGAATCGCGGGACGGATCCGGCGCTCGTGCCCATGAACAGGTTCGTCGTGTGCCTGCAGAATCACGACCAGATCGGCAATCGCGCAGTGGGCGACCGGCTGCACCAGGCCATCGCCCCGGAGGCGTGGCGAGCGGCGAGCACCGTGCTCCTCACCGCGCCGATGACACCGCTTCTCTTCATGGGACAGGAGTGGGCCGCCACGAGTCCTTTCCTGTACTTCACGGACGTCGAAGCCGGTCTCGGCGAGCTCGTCACCGAGGGCCGCCGCCGAGAGTTCGCGGATTTCCCGGAGTTCTCCCACGCGGAGGCCCGCACGCGCATCCCGGATCCGCAGTCACCCGAGACGTACGCGGCCAGCCGTCTGAACTGGGCGGAACGCGGCGCGACGGCGCATGCAGCCGTCCATGCGCTCTATCGGGCGCTGCTGGCGCTGCGCCTCGATCACCCGGCGCTCGGAGCGAGCACCGACACCGCGGGAGATGCCGAAGCGCCGGACGGGAGCTCGATCGTGATCCGTCGCGCGGAGGACGGGCAGATCTTCTGGATCGCCGCGCGCCTGAAGGGTGCAGGTCCGGTGGACCTTGCGCCGCTGGCGGATGCGCGGGGGGAGGGTGACGGGGAGTGGACGGTCGTGCTCTCGACGGAAGAGCCGCTCTACGCGCCGGATCCCGCGCCGCCGCAGATCGATCACGCCTCGCGAGGCCCGGTTCTGCACTTCCGACGCCCGGGCGCAGTCATCTTCCAGAAGGCCTGACCACGGTCGTCCCCCGTTGCGCCCATTGAGATTCCATGAAGAGTTCGAACGAGTACTCCGGCGATCGGCCCCGCTACGTGCCCGCCAGCACGTACCGCCTCCAGGTCCATCTTCGCTTCCCGCTCGGCGAGGCAGCCGCCATTGTTCCGTACCTGGCGCGACTCGGCGTGGCCGCCTGCTACACCTCCCCCTACTTCACGGCAGCGCCGGGCAGCACGCACGGCTACGACGTCGCCGACCACAACGAGATCAACCCGGAGGTCGGCGGCGCGGCGGCGCACGCCGAATTCGTCCGTGCGATTGCCTCGCACCAGATGGGCCACATCGTGGACTTCGTTCCGAACCACATGGGGATCGGTACGGGGAACAACGCACGCTGGAACGACCTGCTGGAGAACGGCCCCAGCTCGCCGGCCGCGGTGTTTTTCGACGTCGACTGGAGCCCTGTCAAAGCGGAATTGCGGGCGAAGCTGCTGCTGCCGATCCTCGGTGACCAGTACGGGAAGGTCCTCGAGCGCGGAGAGCTTCAGCTGGCATTCACGGACGGCTCGCTCGTGCTCCGGTATTTCGAGCAGCTGCTGCCGGTGAACCCGCGGCAGGCGCCGCGTGTCTACAGAACGGCGGCCGAGGCGGTGGCGGCCGCGCTCGGCGCCGACAGTCCGCCCGTACACGAGTTCCTCAGCATCATCGCGTCTCTGCAGAACCTGCCGGCTTACACCGAGAGCGAGCCGGCGCGCATCGCCGAACGGCAGCGCGAGAAGGAGGTCGCCCGGACGCGGCTGGCCCGCCTGTCCACCGAAGTGGCTGACGTGCGGCAGGCGATCGAGGAGGCCGTGCGGCGGTTCAACGGCACGCCGGGACAGCCGGGCAGCTTCGATGAACTGCACGAGCTGCTCGAGGTGCAGGCCTACCGGCTGGCGTACTGGCGCACCGCTTCGCACGAGATCAACTACCGGCGATTCTTCGACATCAACACTCTCGCGGGGCTGAGAGTGGAGCACCCCGAGGTGTTCGCGGCGACGCACCAGCTGCTCGCCGCACTGATTCGCGAGGGGAAGGTGCAGGGCGTCCGAATCGATCATCCAGACGGGCTGTTCGATCCGGCGCGGTATTTCCTCATGCTGCAGCGCCTCGCGGCCGACGCCTGGGCGATCCCCCCGGACAGCGGGCCGGACGCCGCGCGTCCTTACCGCCCCATGTACGTCGTCGCCGAAAAGATTCTCTCCGCGGCGGAAGAGCTGCCACGCCGGTGGGCTGTCCACGGCACCACCGGGTACAACTATCTGAACGAGCTCAATGGGCTCTTCATCGATCCCGCGCAGGCACGGCGGGCCCGCCGTGTGTACTCGAAGCTGACTGGACACGAAGAGCCCTTCGAGGATGTGCTGTACGCGGCCAAGCGGCTCATCGTGTCGACGGCAATGTCCAGCGAGTTGAACGTCCTGGCCAACATGCTGGATCGGATCGGCGAGAACAACCGCCGGTCCCGGGACTTTACGCTCGACGCCTTGCGCGACACCATCACGGAAGTCGTGGCGTGCTTCCCGGTCTATCGCACGTACGTGGACGAGCAGGGGTGGGTCGCGGAGGACCGCGCGATCGTGGCGCGGGCGATCGCCCGCGCGCGGCGGCGCAATCCCGCGATGGAGTCCTCCATTTTCGATTTCTTCCGCGAAGTCGTCCTGCCCAGGGATCCCAACGACGAGTCGGCGCCGCCGCCGGCCCGGGAGCGCCGCGAGGGGTACCCGCCTGCGGACCAGCGGGAGGTGCGCGACCGCCTGCTGTTCGCGATGAAGTTTCAACAGTACACGGGTCCCGTCCAGGCCAAGGGACTCGAAGACACGGCGTTCTACCGGCACAACATGCTTCTGTCACTCAGCGAGGTCGGCGGAGACCCGCTGCGGTTCGGGCGCGCGCCGGAGGCGTTTCACGACTCGAATGCGGCGCGAGCCGCCGACTGGCCCTTCGAGATGCTCGCGACCGCCACGCACGACACGAAGCTCGGAGAGGACGTTCGCGCCCGCATCAACGTGATTTCCGAAATGCCGGACGAGTGGGGGCACCACGTGTCCAGGTGGATGCGCATGAACAGGGCGCATCGCACGATTGTGGACGGGGAGCCGGCGCCGGATCGAGCCGACGAGTATCGCTTCTACCAGGCGCTCGTCGGCGTATGGCCGCCGGACCTGCCGGAGGCACTGGCGGAAGCGCCCGGCGACCTGATCGATCGGCTGTGCGAGTACATGCTCAAAGCCGTCCGTGAAGCCAAGGTGCATACAAGCTGGCTGACGGCCAATCAGCCCTACGAAGAGGCGCTCGTGCAGTTCGTGCGGCGGTCGCTCGCAGGCCAGGGGGGCGCGCGGTTTCTGGGCGCGCTGCTCCCCTTCCAGGCACGGGTGGGTGCGCTCGGGATGATCAACTCGCTCGCGCAGGTCGCCTTGAAGCTGGGGTCGCCCGGAGTGCCGGACGTCTACCAGGGCACCGAGTTGTGGGACCTGAGTCTCGTCGATCCCGACAATCGCCGGCCCGTCGACTTCGACCAGCGCACGCGCCTGCTGAATGAAGTGGACGACCTTCTCGCGCGCAGTCCCCGGGATCGCGCCGCGATGCTGTCCGACTGGCTGCGCGAGTGGCAGGACGGCCGGATCAAGCTGCTCGTCACCGCGATCGGTCTGCGCCTGCGCCGCGAGCTGCCGCACGTCTTCCTCGGCGGCGGGTACCTCCCCCTCGACACGGAGGTGACGGTCCCGGGCAGCGCGGTTGCGTTCGCACGAATCGCGCATCGGGACGCCGGCCCGAATGATGTCGCGATCTTCGCGGCGCCACGGCTGTGCCACGCGCTCGCAGGAGCATGTCCGGTGCCCATTGGCGGGGAGTGCTGGAAGACGTCCCGCGTGCTGCTGCCTCCGGCGCTGGCGCACCGCACGTTCCGCCACGAGCTCACCGGCGCCGAGCTCCGGCCGACTCGGTCCGGCGACGCGGCCTGGATCTTCCTGGGGGAAGCCTTTCAGACCCTCCCCGTCGCCATACTCCGGGCCGTCGCCGCATCGAGGGGTTAACGCTTCGGCTTGCGTCTGCGAGAGGTGACGTTCTTCCCCTCGTCGACAACCGCCAGCCGCGCGACGAAGTCTTCGAACAGGACGCGCGTCTGCACCTGAGCCTCGCCGATGGCCTGGCGCAGGCCGGTCTCGACCGAGCGAATCTCCTCGCGCAGTCCGGCCTCGACAGACCCCAGGCGAACGTCGACCGAGCGAATCTCCTCCCGCAGTCCGGCCTCGACGGACCCCAGGCGAACGTCGACCGAGCGAATCTCCCCGCGCACGGCAGAAAACTCAGCGTGCATCTCTGTCCGGAGCTGCACAATCTGCAATTCCAGGCCGGCCATGCGGGGCGGCAATTCTTCGAGGCTGGTCACGCGCTCCTCCAGCATGTGCACTCTGATTTCAATAGGTTGCGGCATCCGGTGCCCTCCCCGCGCGCTGCGCTCGTCACCACGAAGAGCGAACTGCACAGGAGGGGTCTCGGCAAGGTCCGCGCCTGTTTCGAGCCAGGGGTGAGCGATTGCCGGACGACGGTAGCGTCGTCCGGCGCTCGGGGTCAAGAGCCGCCTGGGATCAAAACGTAAACTTCGCCGCGAACTGGAAGTTGCGCTGCGGATCGTTGTTGAAATACGCGGTCGAGTTAATCCGGCCGGCGTTGCTGTTGTTGTTGCCCGGCACGCCGATTTCGGAGTCCGGGTTTCCGAGGTTCACGTTGTTGAACAGATTGACCGCTTCGGCGCGGATCTCGAGGCCGCGCGCCCCGCCGAGCCGGAAGTGCTTGAAGATGGACGCATCCGTCCTCCAGTAGCCCGGGCCCCGCAGCGAGTTGCGCTTCATGGTCCCGAAAGTGCCCCGGGCGGGTCGTGAATACGGACTGCCGGACGCTCCGATGGGCGTGATGTTGAACCACTGGTCCTGCGTCTTCGGACCCTCCGGGTCCCCGGTAAGGTTCGGCCGGTTGTTGCCGCCGGTGTCGCGATCGGCGCCCGCGTCGCGGTAATTGACGCTGAACGGCAGCCCGCTCTGGACGATGGTGTTCGTGTTGAACTGCCACCCGCCGACGACCGCGTCGGCCAGCGGCGAAATGCCCGACAGGTACCTCCGGTCGCGCCCGATCGGCAGCTCCGCGACGAGCGACAGCACGAAGTTGTGCTTCCGATCCCAGTCGGCCGGTCCCTTGTTCAGCTCCCGGTCGTAGATGAAGTAGTCACCGTTTTCCTGCAGCTGGCGCTGCAGCGTGTAGTTCACCTTCGCGGAATACCCGTCAGAGAACTGCTTGGTGAACTTCATCTGCAGGGAGTCGTACGAATTCTCGGCGCAGTTGCAGAAGAAATCGATCCCCTGCGTCCAGCCGAAGGGCCCGCCGAGACCGAGGTTGTTGGCCACGCCTCCTGCAAAAAACGGCTTGCGTAAGTTCTGAGGAACGTTCGGGTATCCCACCAGCGTCGGCTGATTGACGTTGAAGGCCGGACCGTCGCCCGCAAACACGTTTCGGCCACGGTTGCCGACGTACGCCGCCTCCACCGACAAGGTGCTGGTCAATTGCTGCTGGACCGTGACGTTGAAGGCGTCGACCGTCGGCGGCCGCTGCCGCTCGGGCAGCGCGCGCGCGAACACGCCGTCGGGCAGCGGGAACCGGCCGTTGCTCGGCACGACAGGGAAGACCGGCGGCGGCGGTCCCTGCGCGAGCGTGAAGACGCGCTCGAAGTTCTCCGGCGGGTTGATCTCCTGGACCGAGAGCACGGGCAGATTCTGCGTGACCGAATGGCCGAAGAGGGAGCCGAAGACCCCCAGATCGTAGCTGCGGCCGAACCCGCCGCGCAGGACCGTCCTCTCGGCCAGCTGGTACGTCGCGCCCACGCGTGGGGCCCAGTTCAGCCGGTTCTTCACGTCCCCGTTCAGGCCGATCCCCCCGACCCCGGCCACCCGGATCTCGCCGGTACCCAGGTCGAGGAAGCCGCCATTCCCCGCTTCGTTTACGGTTTGCGGATTGATGATGTCCAGGCGCAGCCCGTAATTGAGGGTGAGTCTGCTCTGCGCGCGCCACGTGTCCTGCGCGTAATACGCCGTCCGCCACTGCTGTTCGCGGGCATCGGTATTCGGACTGACGTAGCGCCGCAGCTGCGTCACATCGCCGAGCAGGAACGTGGCGAGCCCGAGTCCGCCGCCTTGAGGCCCGCGCGTGCGGTTCTCGGAAAACGACAACTCGCCCGACCGATGCGCGTCGCTCGGCACCCGCAGGTTGTTCGCGCGGCGGATATCCAGACCGGCCTTGAAGTTGTGGCTGCCCACCATCTTCGTGATGTTGCCGACGAGCTGCCATTGCTTCTCGTCCTGATCCAGCGGGCAGTTGCAGCGGTTCACGCCCAGCCCCGAGCCGAAGTTGAACCCACGGTCCCCCCCGACGAACCCGGCCGGCAGACCCGAGCTGAACGTGTTGTCCAGGTTCAAACCGGGAATGCCGGCGTCGGCGGCTGGCGCCGTCCCGAAGTCGAACGGCAGGACGTTCACCTTGTATTTGAACCAGCCGAACCGGAAGTCGGCCAGCAGCGACGTCGAGAGGGCGTGATCGATTCCGTACGCGAGGCTCTGATTCTTGACGTCGGACACGCCGCCGAGGCTCACCAGCTCCTGCCCTCCGCCGGACCCGAAGGAGGTCGGGCCGTCGCGGAAGAATTTGCCCTGACTGTACCGCCCGAACGTGTTGACGCCGTCCCGGATGCGCCCGTCGATGCGCACGTTGATGGAGTTTTCCCGGAAGGCCTCGGAGCCGGACGCGAGAAAATTGTCTCGCGTGCCGCCGTCCCGCCCCGGCGCGTTCGGCATCGGAATCAACCGCAACAGCGCCTGCGCCTGTGGCGAAAGCCGGGCGGACGGAATCATGTTGCCCGCGAACTGCTGCCGCTGCTCGGGCGCGCCGGTCGCAGGGTCGAAGATGTTCACGCCATAAGCGCTGAGGTTGCCTCCTCGCGCGGCGGCCGTGGGGACCGTCAGCAGCCGCGACCCTCCCACCGTGCTGCGCGTCCCCTGGTAGTCGCCGAAGAAGAACATGCGGCTCTGAACGATCGGCCCTCCGACCGATCCGCCAAACTGGTTCTTCTTGGTCTCCGGGAGGAAATTGCCGGTCAGCGGATCCCGCTGGAACTGCGTGAAGGGATTGCGCGACTGGAAGCGATCGTCCTGGTAGAACTCGAAGACGCTGCCAAACAGATTGTTCCGCCCCGACTTGGTCTGGACCGAGACGACACCGGCGGTCGCCTGGCCGAACTCCGCGTCGTAATTCTGCGACGTGATCTTCGTCTCGCCGATCGACTCGAGCGTGGGGTTGATGACGATGATCCCCAGGATGGGATCGCGATTCTCCGTCCCGTCGAGCTGGTACCCCGTCCCGCTGAAATGCTGCCCGTTCACCATGGTCTGCGTGGAGCCCTGCGGGTTTTCGCTGGCGGCGTGCTGCCACTGCAGCTGCTGCGTGCCCGGCGTCAGCAGGATGAACTTGGTGAAGTTGCGGTCGAGCACGGGGAGGTCCATGATCTGCTTGGAATCGAAGTTGGTCGCGACGTCGGCGCGGTCGGTCTTGAGCAGGGGCGATCCGCCCGTGACCTCCACCTGCTCGCTGATCTGGCCCAGCTCGAGCGCGAAGTCGACAGGCGTCT